>DPZQ01000122.1 GCA_003536295.1 Rhodobacter sp.
TGCACAACCGCCAGATTGCGCCCGTCTTCCATTTGAATGACCAAAGAATTGCGCTCATTATCGACGCTAGCCTTATCAAGTGAAGCGTTTAAGAACTTGCCCGGGCGATAGACGATCTTGCTGATCACCCCGCCGATAGGCGCTCGATTCACATGGCAGTTGAACACATTCATAAATACAGAAATCCGCGTCATCGGATTGGGCCCAAGTCCAAGTTCAAGCGGAGGCACCGCAGGTTCAAGTAATGATACAACCCCATCAGCAGGGCTGATTATTAAGCCCACCCGGGTAGGGGTGACGCGCATAGGGTCGCGAAAGAAATAATAACACCAAACCGTTAGGCCGAGGCCAATCCAACCCAATGGTTGCCAAAGCCAAAACAACAAGGCCGAGATAACGGCAAAGATTGAGACAAACTTATAGCCCTCGCGGTGTATGGGTTTGATAAATGTTGACATCATGCTGACGGCCATGGGGCGTTTAATCCTTTGTTAGCTTATGCGATGTGGTTATTGGCAAAGGCGATGAAAAACAATCGTTTTACAACGAAACAGTGGCAATAATCGTTAAAATTTAGGCTGGGCGCGTCGCTTTGTATAAAATTGTTATAAATCTGACACAAATCTAGCCTAAACCAGCCCCAGGGTTTTAAGGAAAGCTTATGGACTTAACTAAAAAAACTGTACTTTTTTTATGCACTGGCAATTCGGCGCGCTCAATTTTAGCCGAGGCCATTCTGAATAATTTGGGCCAAGGGCGCTTTTTGGCCTATTCGGCGGGCTCAAAACCGACTGGAGCGCCGCATCCTTTGGCGTTAGAACAACTAGAAAGCCACGGGATCGACACCGGCTTTGCGAGTTCAAAAAGCTGGGACATTTTTGCGGGACCTGCTGCCCCCAATCTAGATATTATTTTCACAGTGTGCGACTCGGCTGCAGCTGAGATTTGTCCCTATTGGCCGGGCCACCCCATGACGGCTCATTGGGGTATTCCCGACCCTGCTGCGACCCTGGGCGCATTGGCTCAGCGCCAAGCTGCCTTTGTCACAGCCTACGCCAGCCTAACCGCACGCATTCAGGCTTTTCTAGCCTTGGATATTGATTCGGTAAGCCCAGCTGCGCTTAAGTCTGAACTGATTAAAATTGGACAAGATACAAAATGACAAGCCCAACGCAAAAACTACTGGCCGAAGGGTTGGGCACCGCAGTTTTGATCGTGGCCGTCATTGGGTCGGGCATCATGGCCCAGACTTTGACGCAAGATATAGCCCTTGTGCTGTTGGCCAACACGATTGCGACGGGTGCTACGCTTTTGGTTTTGATCACGATTTTTGAACCGCTGTCTGGGGCCCATTTTAACCCTGCGGTGACGTTGGTTATGGTGCTGCGCGGCCATTTCGGCTGGCAATTGGCCTTGGCTTACGTCGGCGCTCAGATCATCGGCGGCGCATTAGGTGTGTTGATTGCGCATGGTATGTTTGAGCTGCCGTTGCTACAATTCTCAACGCATATCCGCACAGGTTCGGCACAGTGGTTCGCCGAGAGTGTAGCCTCCTTTGGCTTGGTCTTGACCATTTTTGGGGCCTTGCATGCGCGCCAAGCGTCAGTGCCGTTGATGGTTTCAGCTTATATTATGGCCGCCTATTGGTTCACCGCCTCGACCAGTTTTGCCAATCCGGCAGTGACTATTGCCCGCACCCTAAGTGACACATTCGCAGGCATTCGTCCAAGCGATGCACCCGGCTTTATTCTTGCACAATTTGCAGGTGCGCTTTTGGCACTTGCTTTGTCAAACTATCTGTTCAAAGCTCACGATTAGACAAAGAAAAACCCCCAACGCCAGGCGCGGGGGTTGATCAAATGGGGTAGCCCCCTAGTTTTCGGTCGAAAACGTCTTAAAGACCGCCTTCACGTTGCGCTTTTTTGCGCGCTAGCTTGCGCGCACGGCGTACGGCTTCAGCTGACTCGCGCGCTTTTTTGACGGAGGGTTTCTCAAAATGTTGCTTAAGCTTCATTTCGCGGAACACGCCTTCGCGCTGGAGTTTCTTTTTGAGAGCCCGTAAGGCTTGCTCAACGTTGTTATCACGAACACTGACCTGCATGTGGTTGTCACCACCTTCCTAAGTTAGAGTTGCACTAAAGTGCAGGCGATGATCCTGTAACAAGACGAAAGGATGATGTCCACCATGCATAAACAAAAGGCCCCTATGGAACCGCAAAACACCGTCGAAAAGGCGAAATCAGCCCTGCTTGCGGCTGCGCTGCCCCATGTTCCCTTTGATGGCTGGTCGCAAAGCACCCTGAACGCAGCCATAGATGATTCGGGCATTGATCGCGGATTGGCGCAGGCTTTGTTCGCGCGTGGCGGCATTGATATGGCTTTGGTCTTTCACCAACAGGGGGATGCGCTTATGATAAGCGCCTTTGCAGAGGCAAACCTGACTGGGCTGCGCTACCGCGACAAGGTGGCGCTTGCGGTGCGCTTGCGGCTAGAAGCCTGCCCCGACCCTGAACTAGTGCGCCGCGCCAGCGTGCTTTTCGCCCTACCCAGCTACGCCCCCGAGGGGGCAAAGGCGCTTTGGGGCACGGCAGATGCTATTTGGCAGGCCTTAGGTGACAATTCACAAGACATCAACTATTATACGAAACGCGCGACGCTTTGCGCTGTCTATGGGGCAACGGTCTTATTTTGGCTCGGCGATCAATCTGATAATCACAAAGATACATGGGCCTTTTTGGATCGGCGCATTGACAATGTGATGAATATTGAAAAAACAAAGGCCGCGCTGCGTGAGAATCCATTCGCTGCCACCCTGCTGGCGGGCCCATTTAAATTTCTAGGGCAGATCACTCCGCCTCGCCCCCGCAACGACCTGCCCGGTCAAACAAAGGTTTAAAAGATGTCATTGCCCGATATGATGAATGTAATTGAAATCAGCCAAGCTGGCGGCCCCGAGGTGTTAAAACCCTCGCACGCACCCGTGCCTGTCGCGCATCATGGGCAGATCGTGATCAAAGTGGCCTTTGCCGGTGTGAACCGCCCCGACGCACTGCAGCGGGCGGGTCTTTACGCCCCGCCCGCCAGCGCCTCACCTTTGCCGGGGCTTGAGTGTTCGGGTGTTGTGGTCTCTGTTGGGCCAGGCGTGACCAGATGGGCGCTAGGAGACCGCGTTTGTGCACTGCTGCCGGGTGGAGGTTATGCACAATATGTCACCACACCAGCCGACCATGCTTTGCCCGTGCCAGAAGGGCTCAGCATGGCTGAAGCCGCTTGCTTGCCGGAAACCTGTTTCACCGTTTGGTCAAACGTGGTGCTGCGCGGCGGCCTTAAAGCGGGCGAACGTTTTTTGGTGCATGGCGGCTCAAGCGGTATTGGCACTACTGCCATTCAAATCGCAAAAGCGCTGGGGGCGCGGGTCTTTACCACCGCCGGCTCAACAGAGAAATGCAAAGCCTGCCTTTCCTTGGGCGCAGAACGCGCTATCAATTACCGCGATGAAGATTTTGTCAGCATTCTTAAGGCAGAGGGCGGCGCGGATTTGATTTTAGACATGGTGGGCGGAAGTTATTTGCCTCGCAACATCAAGGCTTTGGCAAATGACGGGCGACTTGTGCAGATCGCGTTTCTCACAGGTGCGAAGGTTGATTTGAACTTCGCCGAAGTAATGATGCGCCGCTTAACGATCACAGGCTCAACCCTGCGGCCACAATCTGACCTGATCAAAGCCCAATACGCCAGAGAGCTTGAGACCCACGTCTGGCCCATGATCGCGCGCGGCGCGCTGCGCCCGATGATAGACAGCGAGTTTCCCTTCGAAAAAGCCTGTGACGCCCATAGCCGCATGGAAAGCTCGGGGCATATCGGTAAAATCGTCTTAAAAGTAACGCAATAAAACAGGCGGGCAGAAGCCCGCCTTACCTCTATTCCGAGCTGGGGTCCCAACCTGAGATGGCTTTGACCTCTAAGAACTCTTCCAAACCGAACATTCCGCCTTCGCGCGCCCGGCCTGAAGCTTTGACACCACCAAAGGGGCTGCCTGCCTCACGTGAGGTCATGTTCATCTGCACCATACCAGAACGAAGCCCCAAGGCCACGCGATTGCGCCTCGCTCCGTTGTTTGTTTGCACATAGTTGGTCAGCCCATAGGGCGTGTCATTGGCCAGACGCAGGGCTTCTTCTTCGCTGTCAAAGGGCATTATAACCATGACGGGCCCAAAGATTTCTTCGCGCTCGATCGTCATGCCGGGGATGACATCGGCAAAGATCGTGGGCTTTACATAATAGCCGCAATTAAAGCCATTGGGCCGCCCCAATCCGCCCGCCACAAGGCGTGCCCCCTCATCAATGCCTTTTTGGATATAGGATTGGATCTGCTCATATTGGCGTTCATTAACCACAGGCCCGATATGACGACCTGGTTGATCTGCGGGCCCAACCTCAATCGCGGCGGCGGTTTTCGCGGCCACTTCGACGGCACGGTCATAGGCCGAGCGCTCAACCAGCATGCGCGAAGGGGCGTTGCACGACTGCCCAGAATTATTCATCATCAAACGAACCGAACGCGCGACCGCTTTTTCATCGGCATCAGCAAAAACCAAGTTAGCTCCTTTGCCGCCCAGCTCAAGACATACACGCTTAAGCGTGCCCGCCGCCGCCACAGAAATTGCCTTACCTGCACGAGTTGAGCCTGTGAAAGAAATCATCTCAACATCTTCATGGGTTGAAAGCTGGGTGCCAACTCCTAACCCGTCACCATTCACCAGATTAAACACACCTTCAGGCACGCCCGCATCATGCACAAATTGCGCAAATAACAGCGAAGACAGCGGCGCTTCTTCAGACGGCTTCAAGATACAGGCGCAGCCCGCCAAAAGCGCTGGAATGACTTTAAGCGTCACTTGGTTCATGGGCCAGTTCCAAGGCGTGATCAGCCCAACAACACCGATCGGCTCATAGGACAAGCGATCTTGCGGCGCATGAACACCCAAAGGTTTTAGCCAGTGCATCTCTTTAAAGGCGGTAACGAAGTTTTCCAAATGCCACGGCAAACAAGGGGCTTGATCTGTACGAGACATATCGATGGGGGCGCCCATCTCCAGACTGATGGCCTGTGCCATTGCTTCTTCATGCTTGTGATACTGTACCAAGATCGCCTCGACATAGGCTAAGCGGGTTTGGGGCGGGGTCGCGGCCCAAGCGGGAAAGGCCGCTTTCGCCGCCGCAACAGCAGCATTGGTATCGGCCGCACTCCCAAGGCTGATGACCGCGCAAGGTTCGGCGGTTGAGGGGTTAATCACCTGATAGTCGCGCGGTGTGACAGGTGCCACCCATGTGCCGTTGATATAAAATTCGCGCCGTTCAATCATGATCATTTCCTTTACTGCTAGTGTAGGCCTTGGGGGGTTTTGCTTTGTAACGATAGTGCCACTTCAATTTTTGGCAAGATAGCATATGTAATGCACGACCAACAAAGAAAGAACCCCCTCCCATGTCTTTGCGCATCCGTGCGATTTTACACCCGTTTGCGCAACACAGTTTGGTGCGGTTGCGACGCTGGCGCCAGAATTTGCCAAACGCAAAATCAAGGTAATTGGCGTTTCAGTTGACGATGTGGCCGATCATAAAAAATGGATCCAGGATATTGATGCAGTCTCGGGCAATCCGGCCAATTTCTCGATCATAGATGATACAAGCCCAACCGTGGCCAAAGCCTATAATATGCTACCCATCGAGGCCTATTTGCCCGATGACCGCACCCGACAACCGGATTCCAGGTCAAGATTTGGTCGCGCCCTTGGCCTTGATGACGCGCAAGCCAGCGCACACTTTGACACATTGGACATTAGATTGCCCTATTTGCGTTTTGCCAAAGCGCCAAACTAAAGTTTTAAATAGCCATTAAAACAAAAAGCCCCGCTGTTTCCAGCGGGGCTTTTCTTGCATTAGCGTTTAGCTTAGGATTCGTCTGCGCCTTCGGCACCATCGGCGATTTCAAGACCAGTTTCTTGATCAACCATTTTCATGCCCAAACGGACTTTGCCGCGATCGTCAAAGCCCAAAAGCTTAACTTTCACTTCTTGACCTTCTTTTAAGGCTTCATTTGGATGTGACAGGCGTTTGTTCGCAATTTGCGACACATGTACCAAACCGTCCCGTTTGCCAAAGAAGTTCACGAAAGCACCGAAATCAACCAGTTTCACAACTCGGCCCGTGTAGACCATGCCTTCTTCTGGCTCTGCCACGATCGACCAGATCATGTCATAAGCGCGCTTGATCGCTGCCGCATCATTCGAGGCGATTTTGATCATGCCATCATCATTGATGTCAACTTTTGCGCCCGACGTTTCGACGATTTCACGGATCACTTTACCGCCCGATCCGATTACTTCACGAATTTTGTCGGTTGGGATCGTCAGCGTTTCGATTTTTGGCGCATAGGCGCTAAAACCTTGGGGTGCACTGATCGATTTAGCCATTTCGGACAAGATATGCATACGGCCATCTTTGGCCTGCGCCAAAGCCTGTTCCATAATCGCAGGCGTTATTCCGGCAACTTTGATATCCATTTGCAATGACGTGATCCCTGCTTGGGTGCCCGCCACTTTGAAGTCCATATCGCCCAAGTGATCTTCATCGCCCAAGATGTCAGTCAAAATGGCATATTTACCATCATCTTCCAAGATCAACCCCATCGCAACGCCAGCAACAGGTGCTTTCAGCGGCACGCCTGCGTCCAACATCGACAAAGATCCGCCGCAAACAGACGCCATCGAGGATGAGCCGTTGGACTCGGTGATCTCGGACACCAAACGGATTGTATAGGGGAAGTCCGTGGCCGCAGGCAAAACAGCCTGAAGGGCGCGCCATGCCAATTTACCATGTCCAATTTCGCGGCGACCCGGAGGGCCAAAGCGGCCAACTTCGCCGACAGAATAGGGCGGGAAGTTGTAATGCAGCAGGAAGTT
>DPZQ01000099.1 GCA_003536295.1 Rhodobacter sp.
TGTCTTCTAATATATTTAAGTCCATGTGATTGCGCATATAGCGTTCAGACGCTTTTTGTAGCGGTTGATAATCCCACGGGTAATAACCGCCTTGGCGCAACGCCTCATAGACCACCCAGCGACGGGCTTGGCTTTCGCGCACAGCACTGTCAAAGCGCATCAGATCCCAGCGCGCGTCTGCCACAGCGCGCAATCGCTCGAGTGTTGGCAGATGGGCTAGGTCTGTGGCCAGGTTGTTCCGCTCGTCTGGGTCACTCTCTAGGTTGAAAAGCATCTCTGGGTCAGCGCGGCATTGAATGTATTTCCAGGCTCCATCACGCAGGGCGACCATGGGCGCAATTGATCCTTCGGCTGCATATTCCATCGCCACCGGTTCTAGCCGTGTGGTGCCTTTGGCAAGTGGGTAAAGGCTTTGGCCATCGGTCCAATCCATCACCTCGTCCATTGAGATGCCTGCCAGATCGCACAGGGTTGGCGTTATGTCGATTGTGCAAACGGGGGTTGTGATCAGGCTTGGCACAAGGTTTGAAGCGGCGATCATCAGGGGCACGCGGGCGGCCCCTTCAAAGAAATTCATCTTAAACCAAAGCCCGCGTCGGCCCAACATCTCACCATGGTCCGAGACGAAGACAATTACTGCCTCTTGTCGGGTGTCCGTGAGCGTACCAAGAATTTCGCCAATCTTATCATCGATATATGAGATGTTGGCGAAATAAGCTTGGCGCGCGCGGCGTATATGCTCTGGGGTGATTTCTAGCCCATTCCAATCGCACGAGTCTAAAATACGTTTGGAATGGGGGTCTTGGTCATCATAGGCTATCGTGTCTGGAGGCGTAAGTTCGGGACAATTTTCGTAAAGATCCCAATATTTACGCCGCGCCACGAACGGATCATGCGGATGGGTGAAACTGACGGTCAAGCTCCAAGGGCGGGGGTCAGACCCCCGTGATAGGTCGTAAAGCTTTTGCACAGCCTGATGGGCCACGTCATCGTCATATTCTAGCTGATTGGTGATTTCGGCAGTACCTGCACCCGTTACTGAGCCAAGATTGTGATACCACCAGTCGATCCGCTCATTGGGTTTGCGGTAGTCGGGTGTCCAGCCAAAGTCGGCGGGGTATATGTCGGTTGTCAGACGCTCTTCAAACCCATGTAGTTGATCTGGCCCCACGAAATGCATTTTCCCCGAAAGGGTTGTTTGATAGCCTGCGCGACGCAGATGGTGCGCATAGGTTGGAATGTCGGACGCAAACTCGGCAGCATTATCATAGACGTGGGTGCGTGATGGTAATTGACCCGACATGAAACTGGCGCGCGCGGGGGCGCAAAGGGGGCTTGCGGTATAGGCGTTGGCGAAACGTACGGAACGGTTGGCCAAAGCGCGCAGGTTAGGCGTGTGTAAAAAAGGCGCTGGCCCATCAGGGAAAAGGGTGCCCGTAAGCTGGTCGACCATCAAGATTAAGATATTAGGCTTTTTTTCCATGAATTTTTATAAAGCGAAACCGCTTTGGCGCCTTTCATTTCAAAATTTACTGCGCGTAGTTTGATGCTTCATCATCTAAGATCGCTTTAAGCTCGGTCAGATGCGCAGTGGCATTCTCGGGGTAATCTTCCCATTCTTGAGCGGTTTTTTCGGCGACTGCATCAGACAAAACCCGCAGTTTTCGACCTGTTTGAAGGGCACGAATATAGGTCTCGGCGGCGCGCTCAAAGTAATAAAGGCGGTTGAATGTGTCAGCCACGCTGGTGCCGATGACCAAAATTCCATGATTGCCCATAATTAAGACTTTAATTTTCGGGTCAGATAAAAGTGCTGAGCAGCGTGCACCTTCGGCTTCAAAGGCCATGCCGCCGTAGGATGCGTCTACGATATGCCGTTTAAAGAACATAGCGCTGTTTTGATCGATGGCGGGTAGGTGGCTGTCTGCAAGGCTTGCCAATACGGTGGCGTGAATGGAGTGGACGTGCATCACACAAACGGCGTGCGGGCAGGCGCGGTGCACCGCACCATGTAGGCCCCAAGCCGTTGGATCGGGCGCGTCGGGGCGTTGCATCGTGCTTGGGTCAAGCGCGTCAATCAGAACCAAGTCTGAGGCTTTGACCCGCGCGAAATGCCGCGCATTGGGGTTGATTAGAAATTTGGTGGTCGTGTCATCGACCGCGAGGCTAAAGTGGTTGGCCACGGCTTCGTGCATATTTAGCCGCGCCGTCCATCGCAAAGCGGCCGCCAGATCAACACGTTCGGCAAAATAGCTATTGCTGCGCAGCGTTTGGTTCATGGTTTGGCCTTTTTACTGGGAATATGTCGGAGCCTGCTGCAAAACTCACTGGCAAACAAGCCTTTTGAATCGAATTCACAAAGACCTGAGTGCAAATAAAAAGGGCAGATCCGAAGACCTGCCCTTTTTGAATTCTGTGCCTAAAAAGGCTGCGACGATTATGCCAATGCCAAGTTCGTTGCTGATTCGCGACCGTCACGGCCTGCTTCGATGTCGAAAGTTACCGCTTGGCCATCAGCCAACGAACGGATACCTGCGCGCTCAAGAGCAGTGATATGTACGAATACATCTTTTTTGCCGCCTTCTGGGGCGATAAAGCCGAAGCCTTTAGTTGCGTTAAACCATTTCACGGTGCCTTTGGCCATCGTGATGTCTCCTTTAGTATGCCGCCCGCGGAAGTGCGGCGGCCTGGCTCAGTCAGCGCAAGATCGAAAGACTGTGGCCGTATGCGGGAGACAGTGGTCGATAGAGATAACGTCGCAGGCTGCTGTATGCAGGATTGGAAAGAAAAATGCAAGTGCATTCGGGAAAATGACTAATAAATCAATACCTGTGGTTGGAAAGTGTCATCCCCCCTAATCCGAAACAAAGTTTGCATTCGCCAAGTGCGGTGGCTAAGGCAAAGGAAAGCAGAAGGGGAAATGATGTCCGTGAATGATAAAATCGATGCGCCAGAGAGGCCCTGCGATTTTTGTGGGGCAGTCAATGGGTTAAACCGCGTAGAAAATGCGCTTGGGCATATTTTACTCTGTCCGCTTTGTATGGATGACAATAATGGCAACAATGACGCGTATTGGCGTTGTTTAGAAGGTGCGGCTTGGTCTGAGCAGCCCGCCGTGCAATTGGCTGTTTGGCAGGCTCTGAGTAAAATAGATGCCTCATGGGCGCGTGAGGCTGCGGAGAATATCGATCTTGCCCCCGAGTTGTGCAGCGGCGCTGATCCTTAGTCGGCGGTTATCCATTTTGATGCGCATGGGGCTGTTTTGCTGGCGGGTGATACGGTTGTACTTATCAAGGATCTGGTGGTTAAGGGCGCAAATTTTACTGCCAAACGTGGTACAGCGGTGCGTGGCATTTCTTTGGTGGTTGATAATGCGACACATATAGAAGGTCGTGTCGAAGGACAACGCATTGTGATTCTTACGGAATTTGTAAAACGTAAATAGGGGTGGCCTAAGAAACATCTGCGAGGGTGAATTCTAGAAACTCAACGCACATCTGACTAACAGTCGAAAAAGAGAGAATTGGATCATTGTGGGCTTCAGTCCAAAAGCATAACTTAATAAAAAAACCGCCTAGAGGCGGTTTCTTGATTTAGCGGGTGAACTTTTTATATTTCACACGTTTTGGATTGATACTGTCTGGACCAAGGCGGCGGATCTTGTCTTCTTCATATGCTTCGAAGTTGCCTTCGAACCATTCCACGTGTGCGTCGCCTTCAAAGGCTAGAATGTGGGTGCAAAGACGATCAAGGAAAAAACGATCGTGGCTGATGATAACCGCACAGCCAGCAAAGTCATCGATCGCCGATTCCAAGGCTTGCAGAGTTTCAACGTCAAGGTCGTTTGTCGGCTCATCGAGAAGCAACACATTGCCGCCTGAACGCAATAGCTTGGCCATATGCACGCGGTTGCGCTCACCCCCTGAAAGAAGGCCTACCTTTTTTTGTTGGTCTGAGCCTTTAAAATTAAAGGCCCCGCAATAGGCGCGACTGTTCATTTCTGCGTCGCCGAGGCGAATAACCTCTAGGCCTTCGGAGATTTCCTCCCAAACGGTTTTTGCAGGGTCAAGCGCATCGCGCGATTGGTCAACGTAAGAAAGCTGCACAGTGTCGCCCAAAGTGACGGTGCCTTCGTCGGGTTTCTCCTGCCCCGTCAACATCCGAAATAAGGTTGATTTACCTGCACCATTGGGGCCGATAACGCCAACAATACCGCCAGGGGGTAAGGTGAAGGATAAGTTTTCAATCAAAAGCTTGTCGCCCATGGCTTTTTTTATGCCTTGCACATCAATCACCTTGCCGCCCAAACGTTCGCCGTTGGGAATGAGGATCTGAGCTGTCGATATACGCTCGCGCTCGGTTTGGTTGGCCATTTCGTTATATTTATTGATCCGTGCCTTTTGTTTGGCTTGGCGGGCTTTAGCCCCTGTACGGATCCAGTCTAATTCGCGTTGCAAAACCTTTTGCTTGGCTTTGTCTTCGCGAGCTTCTTGCACCAGTCGTTTGGCTTTTTGCTCAAGCCACGCGGAATAATTGCCCTCATAGGGAATACCGCGGCCACGTTCAATTTCAAGGATCCACGAAGTGATGTCATCAAGAAAATAGCGGTCGTGTGTGACGATCAAAATTGTGCCTTGATAGGCAATCAGGTGCAGCTGCAACCAAGCGATTGATTCTGCGTCAAGGTGGTTGGTTGGTTCGTCCAGCAAAAGCATATCGGGCGCTTCAAGTAAGAGTTTGCAAAGCGCTATGCGGCGACGCTCACCACCTGAAAGGCTCGAAACATCCGCGTCGTCGGCGGGGCATCGCAGCGCTTCCATAGCGACATCGACTTGGCTTTCCAAATCCCACAAATTAGCCGCATCAATCGTATCTTGAAGTGTGGCCATTTCGTCGGCGGTTTCGTCCGTGTAGTTCATCGCCAAATCATTATAGCGGTCCAGAATCGCTTGTTTGTCGGCCACGCCCAGCATGACATTCCCGCGTACATTTAGAGTTTCGTCTAGATTTGGTTCTTGGGGTAGATAGCCTACGCGGGCCCCTTTGGCGGCCCAAGCCTCGCCTTGAAAGTCTTTGTCCATGCCGGCCATTATGCGCAGCAACGTCGATTTTCCCGAGCCATTCACGCCCACAACGCCAATTTTCACACCTGGCAAAAAGTTTAGTTTGATATTTTCAAAACATTTTTTGCCACCAGGATATGTCTTTGAGACACCATCCATGTGATAAACATATTGATAAGATGCCATGATACACTCCAATTCGACCTGCTGCAGTTTCAGGCCTTCTAACGATAGTTCTGGACAAGGGCAACGTGGCGGTGGTTTGTGAGGGCAAGAAGTGAGGAGAAAATGGTGCAAACTTGGCCCATTGCGTGCGCAGGAATGGTAATAGGGCTGTTGGGAGGGTCGTTTGACCCTGCACATGAAGGTCATGCCCATATTACCAGAGAAGCGTTAAAAAGATTGGGGCTAGACCGTGTTTGGTGGCTAGTAACGCCCGCCAATCCGTTAAAATCACGCGCCCCTGCCACAATTGCTGATAGAATCGCCCAATCCCAAACCATTATTCGCCACCCAAAGGTGGTCGTAACTGATATTGAAAAACATCTTTTTGGCCCAGCCGTGTGCAAAAATGGATTCCGCACTACTTTTCAAACTTTAAGCGCTTTGCGTAAGCATTATCCAAAGGTAACCTTTGTGTGGTTAATGGGGGCCGATAATTTGGCGCAGTTTCACAAGTGGAACCAGTGGGAAGCTTTGATGGGGTCAACCCTCATTGGGGTATTTGCGCGGCCCAGTATGGGCCCTAATCCGCGCCTTTCGTTGGCCGCTCGCCGGTTCGCAAGAGCGCAGGTAAGGCCTAACGCCCGTTTGCTCCACAAAAAACCTGCCGCATGGCAGTTTTTCAATTTGCCATTGATCCCGCAATCATCCAGCGCCATTCGTGCGGCAGGGCGTTGGTGAAACGGATAATATTCATAAATTTCTTGAAAAAACCTAAGTAAACGATCGATGAATGATTGCTTTAAAAGCTTTTCAATGGGTGACCTGTGGATTTCACATGTCAGTGTGTCTCGAGATGTGATTATGCATTTTTGTTGTTTTTTGTGGAGACATTTGGGGTCTTTGACACTTGGATTTAAACAAAAATTGACTGAGTTTTGGCAGTGAATGTTCTTGAAAAAACCGCAAAAAGTGAGTGACATTGAAGAGTGCTGCTTAGGAATTCAGCGCCTGATCCAAAGCATGGGAAAAGTATTTTTGGCCCAGGATTTTAGGTTATCTCAGCAAGCTCGCGCAGAACTAAGCGGCACCCAAATATCTCGGGCGCTATTTGGGCCCGGTTACCCTTACAAAATAGTGTGGCGCACGCGTGCTCCCCATTCTATTGCGGCGGCGTGCAAACGGTCGATGTTGAGCTCGTCCCTGATTTCTTCAAGCATGCGCAATTCTACGTCGCGCAACTCACCATCAGCCGCGACAACATCGCAGGCCATTGCATAGGCGGTTTCATGTAGTTTTTTTGGTAAAGCATCGCGGATCAGGCCGAATAGGGCATCGAGCCCTTCTTCAACCTCAAAAAGGTCAAAGACAGTTTGGCCGATTTGGCGAATACGGTCTGGGTCATAATTGTCAAATATGGGCAGATGGTCGACGATGCTTTGAATGGTCACAAGCTCGGATGTGCGAATGGCCTCGTCCGAGGCTGACACGGCAATCATGATGGCGACAAGCGCATCTTGCGGCGTTAAAGAGGCTGGGATCTTACTCATTGCATGTCCTTTCAGGGGCAGTGCAGGGCGTGGGCTTGGTCGAAGTTTGTCATAGAATATTGACGAAAGCCCCGCGCGGCAATAGGAGACGGGAAAGCAATGGCACACGCTATTGAAAAACGTTTATAATTAAGGAATGCGGTGATGACAAATCTGCGTGATGCTGCGATGACATCGAAAGCTTGGCCATTTGAAGAGGCCCGCCGCATAAAGGACCGCTACGCTAAGAAAGACCCCGAAAAAGGCCATGTGTTGTTTGAAACAGGCTATGGCCCGTCCGGCTTGCCGCATATTGGTACTTTTGGCGAGGTGGCGCGCACAACTATGATCCGCCGTGCGTTTGAGTTGATCTCTGACATTCCAACACGCCTTATCTGTTTTTCTGATGATCTAGACGGTATGCGCAAAGTGCCTGACAATGTGCCCAATGGAGCGATGCTGCACGAGAATTTGCAACAACCCCTGACGTCTGTACCCGATCCATTTGGGGAATACCCAAGTTTTGGTGATCATAATAATGCGGTGTTGCGCCGGTTTTTGGATACGTTTGGCTTTGAGTATGAATTCTTTTCAGCCACAAGTTTTTATAAATCGGGCCGCTTTGACGAAACATTATGCCGAGCCGCTGATCGCTATGACGACATTATGGCAATTATGCTAGCCTCACTGCGCGAAGAACGTCAGCAAAGCTACTCTTGTTTTTTACCAATCAGCCCGCTGTCAGGGCGAATTCTTTATGTGCCGATCAAAGAGGTAAATAACAAAGATTACACGATTACTTTTGAGGGCGAAGACGGGCACGATTGCACTTTGCCCATCACGGGAGGTAATGTGAAATTGCAATGGAAGCCCGATTTTGGTGCGCGCTGGGCGGCGTTGGATGTTGATTTCGAAATGTATGGCAAAGATCATTCAACCAACACGCCCATCTATGACGGCATTTGCAAAGTGTTAGGCGGACGGGCACCTGAGCATATGACATATGAGCTTTTCTTAGATGAGGCAGGGCAGAAAATCTCAAAATCGAAGGGCAACGGGCTGACGATTGATGAGTGGCTTACCTATGCTGCGACCGAAAGTTTGTCTTACTTTATGTATCAAAAACCTAAGACCGCTAAACGCATGCATTTTGACGTTATTCCAAAAGCGGTTGATGAATATCACCAGCAATTGCGTGCTTATGCGGGGCAAGATCCTGCTGGGCAAGTGAACAATCCGGTATGGCATATTCACTCCGGCAAGCCGCCTATGTCGAAAATGGTGGTGCCTTTTTCGATGTTGCTAAATCTCGCCTCGGTTGCTGGTGCGAAGGATAAGTCTGGGCTATGGGGTTTTATTCGTCGCTATGCGCCCGATGCGTCGCCTGAAACGCACCCCGACCTCGATGCTGCCGCAGGCTTCGCCTTGCGTTATTTCGAAGATTTTGTGGCCCCAACACGACAATTTCGCGCGGCTTCGGGCACTGAGGCGGTAGCCTTGCGCGATTTGCAAGATCGTTTACGCGGTTGGCGTGAAGGAATGGATGCAGACGCCTTACAAACGATGGTGTTTGCAGTTGGCACTGAACATGGGTTTGACCCGCTTCGCGCATGGTTTGGTGCCTTGTATGAGGTGTTGCTAGGCGCAACCCAGGGCCCTCGTTTTGGCGGCTTCATCGCCCTTTACGGGATTGCGGAAACTATCGATTTGATCACGCGTGCGTTGCAGGGCGATTTAGTCAAATAAGGTTTTATTCAGAAAGGCTTGACGTAAGGACGCATCGGCCTATCCTTTAAAAAAAGGAATAGGTCGATGCGTTTACTTGTTTTTGCTCTTTTTTTGACTTTTGGTCTTAACTGCGGTGCGCTGGCGCAAGGCCCGCGCGAAGTTGCTTTTGCAACTGTGATAGGGGGGCAATTGACAGCCTTTGAGCAACGAGACCTTGTCTCGGCATTTTCCTATGCCGCGCCAACAATTCAAAATATGTTCGGCGCGCCAGTGCGATTTGGTGCGATGGTGGCAAGTGGTTATCCAATGATTTGGAATGCCGATTATAGTGAAATGCTTGATGTGATTGAGCGTAACGGCGAAATTTGGCAAGAAGTGATGATCACCGCTAAGGATGCGGGCATTCATTTACTTGCCTACCGCATGATTGAAACCGATCAGGGCTGGAAAATTGCCGCCGTTCAAATCATCAAAGCTTTGGGCATAGGCACATAAGGTTTGGGTCTATTGGCATCCATCCCAAAGCAATTAAGATCTGACGCTAGCTTGTCGCATATCTACAGAAAATGCGAGTAATGCTCCGCATTGCCGAGAAAAACAAAGGGCAGGAATAATGATGGTGTCGCTCCGAATTTGGCGGTTGCTTATACGGCCTTTTTCTAGGAAAGGTATTTCCTTTTGCCAAATAATAGGCTCTCGACTAGCCTTGCCCGCTGATATTATTTGTAGAGACGGAGATCAATAATTTTAACTGCGAATGCGCCAGCCTGTTTTGAAAATCCACCAAATGAAGGCCAAGCATGCCAATGTGAAAAGGCTGATTGCGCCTAGGCTTACGCCAATCGCCACATCTGCTTGCCCAAAAAACGCCCAACGAAACCCAGATATTAGATAGACGACAGGATTAAACATGGTCACGGTTTGCCAAGTCGGCGGCAACATTGAGATCGAATAGAACGAGCCTCCTAGGAACACCAAAGGCGTCACGATCAACATTGGTACCAGGTTCAACTGTTCAAAATTGCCTGCCCAAATTCCAATGATAAAGCCTAAAAGCGAGAAGGACAGGCATGTCAAAAGCAAAAAACACATCATCGCAATGGGATGTTGAATATCGAGATCCACAAAAAGATAGGCAGTTCCAAGAATGACCAGGCCGATAAACAGGCTCTTGGTCGCCGCGGCGCCTACATAACCGATGACAATCTCAAGGAAATTCACCGGCGCTGACAGCAGTTCATAAATAGTCCCAATGAATTTTGGAAAATAAATCCCGAAACTGGCATTGGAGATAGACTGTGTCATGACCGAGAGCATGATCAAGCCCGGCACAATAAAAGCGCCATAGGCCACACCATCCACCGCCTCCATTCGGCTGCCAATGGCGGT
>DPZQ01000029.1 GCA_003536295.1 Rhodobacter sp.
AACTCTACCGTGGGTTCGAATCCCACCCCATCCGGACACAGCTTCTAAAATATCAGCCTATAATTGAGGCGTAGAGGCCATAGCTTTTGTAACAGCCACTTTATGGCTCAAACTAACTTATCGATATGCTAAACCTTAGCTATCGGTTGATTAATGTGCGTAAAAAGTGTGCTAATTGGGCTTAGCGCCGTCAACGAGCATGTAATATTCGATGCCTTTGTTATAAAACAGCTTTGGCTCCTGGCCTGAGGCTAAAAACTATCTCTATTGCCGGGCTGTCTCCCTACCGGAGTGAATTTCACCTTTACTTCAAAACCCAGAATCAACAACCAAGCCTAAACTTACGTGCTGATGGATTTTTTCAAATATGAAGTGACTGAGTTTTTAGCACCAAGTTCAAAAATGGCTAAACGCCGTCAGATTTAAACCTATTCCAAAAAACCATCCCGCCCCGGGAAATGTCAAGATCACAAAATACAAAGGTCACAGTTTGGTCAATTTGGTTAAAACCAAAACAGCCCAAAAGCGGGTTTGGATTATAACAACCCAAACCAAAACATACAGTCAACTTTACCTATTAAAAATCATTGAAATAAGCCAAAAGAATGCCTATAACTTGACATTATTAATGTAAAGGTTTGCAAATGCTCCAGCGAATTTGTTTTTGGTTGCTTTTGATTGGAACCTCTGTTGTCCAAGCACACGCCTTTGAAACCCTTGCACGATCCGCTTGGGTTTATGACGTGGCAACCCAAACAGTCTTGATGGCTAAAAACGCTCAGACGCCTTATCCGCCAGCCTCGATGTCAAAATTGATGACCATAAACATGGCGTTTGAGGCCATTGCCGATGGGCGCATCACCCCGGAGACGCGGATGACCGTCTCGACCAAGGCACGTGAAATGGGTGGCTCGACCATGTTCTTAGATGAACAAGATCGCCCAACCGTGTCAGATTTAGTCCAAGGGATGATCATCAATTCGGGAAATGACGCTTGCGTGGTGATTGCCGAAGGTCTGGCCGGCACGGAAGAAGCCTTTGCCGCCCAAATGACCAAACGCGCCGCAGTCTTGGGGATGCGCCATTCGACCTTTAAAAATGCCAGCGGCTGGCCCGCTGATGGTCACCGTATGAGCATGGAAGACCTGGGCCTGCTAGCACTACGTTTGATCGATGAATTTCCTCAATATTACAGTATTTTCGCGCAAAAAGAATTTGACTTTGCCGATCGCGCACCAGACAACCGCTTCAACCGCAATCCGCTTTTGAAGCTTGATATCGGCGCTGATGGTCTTAAAACGGGCCACACGCAAGAGGCTGGCTACGGGCTTGTAGGCTCGGCGGTACAAGGTGATAGGCGGATCATCCTAGTCTTGTCTGGCATGGTTTCCGAAAAAATGCGCGCGACCGAGGCTGAAAAGCTAGTCAACTGGGCCTTTCGCCAATTTTCCCTTAAAACCCTTGTGGCCGCAGGCACACCCGTGGTCCAAGCAGATGTCTGGATGGGCGTACAAAATAGCGTAAATTTGGTACCCGCCTTTGACGTAAGACGTCTCCTTCCTGCGGTAGGCACCTCAAACGTGACGGCCGAAGTGATCTATGATGGTCCGATTGCAGCGCCGATTGCGGCGGGCATGGTCTTGGGAGAGCTGCGCATCAAAATCATGGGATTTGAAGAGACAACGGTACCATTGGTTGCGCAAACTGACGTGTTAGCTGGTGGTATGTTTAAACGGCTAGAAACAGTTTTTACATTGTTGAAAAAAAGGCTTTTTCTGAGCAACACGGCTCAATGATGGCGATAATACCACCTAAGGCAGGCCAGTTCATCAGCTTTGAGGGCATAGACGGTTCGGGCAAAAGCACCCAAGCGCGGCTATTGGCCCATAATCTTCGGGATATGGGGCACGATGTGGTATTGACACGTGAACCAGGTGGCTCGGACGGCGGAGAAGAAATACGCGCCTTGGTGCTCCAAGGGGCAGCCGACCGCTGGTCCCCCGAGACCGAACTTTTGCTTTTCACCGCAGCACGGCGCGATCATTTGGAAAAAACTATCCAGCCAGCTTTGGCGCGCGGCGCTACGGTGATTAGCGACCGTTTTGCAGATTCAACTCGCATCTATCAAGGCATCACACGCGGCGCACGCAGAACTATGGTGGATGCTTTGCATGATCTGGTCATAGGGGTAGAACCTGACCTGACGGTCTTGATCGATATTGACCCACGTCTTGGCTTGGCCCGCGCTCAAGCGCGCGCAGGACTTGAGCAGCGCTTTGAAGATATGGGCACGCAGATGCAGGCACAAATGCGCCATGGGTTTCTAGAGCTGGCAAAAAAAAGTACCCGTTTCGTTGTGTTTGACGGCGCTCAAACACAAGAAAATTTAGCAAATGCAGTACAAATGGTCACCCGTGAAAGGCTTGGCCTTTAGATGGTGGACCTGTCGGCGCAAGAATTGCCGGAACCAGACGCGCTGATCGGCGCACCCCATCCGCGTTTTTGCCCTAAAATATACGGACATAGCGCAGCTGAAGCCGCCTTTTTTGATAGTTTCACCGCAGGGCGAGTACATCATGCTTGGCTGATCCATGGACCACGCGGGGTAGGAAAAGCCTCACTCGTATGGTCATTTGCACGGTTTTTGCTGGCAGTACCACAAGATGATGGCAGCATGTTCGCACCCGCTCCACCAAAAAACCTGCATATCCCTTTGGATCACCCCGTCGCACACCGCATGACGATACTGTCTGAGCCGCGACTTTTCTTGCTGCGTAGAGGAATGAATGCTGCAAAGACGGGGCTTGCGGCGGATATTTTGGTGAATGAGGTGCGCAAGCTTAAGAATTTTTTTCAAATGTCTGCAGCTGATGGTGGGCGGAGGGTTGCTATAATTGACGCCGCTGACGAACTCAACTCCCAGGCGGCCAACGCATTACTTAAAATCTTGGAAGAGCCCCCATCTGGCGTCACTTTTTTTTTGGTGGCCCATCAACCCTGGCGGCTTTTGCCTACTCTGCGTTCACGTTGTCGCGATTTGCGACTTGCCCCTTTGCCCGGAGATGATTTGGCCCTTGCCATGGCCCAAGCAGGGGCGGCGCAGTCAGCCAATATGTACACAACCTTGGCTGAGCTGGCCTCCGGGTCGGTCGGGGCCGCAATGACATTACAAAATCAGGCAGGCTTAGCCACTTATGCGCGCCTTATCGCCTTGTTTTCAGCTATACCCGGTTTAAGTCGCCCCAGCGCGCTTTCGCTTTGTGAAACTGCCACAGGGCGCGGCAATGAATCGCATTTTGAACTTATTTTAGGACTTATTGACATATTTTTAGCCCGCTTAGCTAAGGCTGGCGCGATGGGCTATGCTCCTCCCGAAGCCGCCCCAGATGAGGCACGGGTGATTGCAATGTTGGCCCCAAACCCGCTTGCGGCACGCGTTTGGGCTGATTTGGCACAAACTCTTTCGATGCGCGCGCGCCAAGGGCGGGCTGTCAACCTTGACCCTGCCACCCTTCTGATGGATATCGTAATTAAGATCGATGATGCGTCTCGCCGCGCCCTCCAAACACACAGGTAACCATGCAACCGCTTTTTGTTGACAGCCATTGCCATCTAGACTTCTCCGACTTTAAGGACGAGTTACCTGCAGTAATTGCGCGCGCACGCGACGTGGGCGTCACGCGCATGGTCAGCATCTGCACTAAATTACGCCTTGAACCACAGGTTCGCGCGATTGCCGAAACCTATGACGGTGTCTTTTATGCGGCGGGTGTGCATCCGATGTCGGTCGCAGCTGAACCCGCAGTAACTTTGCAAGAGCTGCTTGCTCTAAGTCAGCATGAAAAATTCGTGGCAATCGGTGAAACGGGGCTGGATTACCATTACAGCGGCGAAAGCAAAACGGCGCAGATCGACAGCCTGCTAATCCATATTGAGGCGGCGCGGCGAACGCAGTTACCCCTCATCATTCACGCCCGAGATGCTGATGAAGACATGGCGCAGATCTTAGAAACCGAGTTCAATAAAAGCCCCTATACCTGTGTTATGCATTGCTTTTCCTCATCTAAAGGATTAGCCATAACCGCGTTGAACCTGGGTTTTTATCTGTCAATGTCGGGGATATCCGCCTTTCCAAAATCAACGGAGCTGCGCGCGATTTTTGCCGCTGCACCAATTTCCCAAATTTTGGTAGAAACCGACAGTCCATATTTGGCTCCGCCCCCACACCGTGGGCGCCGCAATGAACCGGCCTACACAGTCCATACCGCCAAAGTTGGGGCAGAGGTTTTCGGCCTCTCGTTAGAAGAATTCGCCATTGCCACAAGCGCCAATTTCGATCGCCTTTTTTGGAAAGCCGCAAATACCAATATTTCAAAAACAGAGGCCGATATATGAGTGTCACACGCCGATTTACGATATTAGGCTGCGGCTCGTCTGGGGGAGTACCACGCCTTGGCAATAATTGGGGAATTTGCGATCCTAGCGAGCCCAAGAACCAACGGCTGCGCTGTGCCCTTTTGATCGAACAAATTGACACAAGGGGCATAACGCGTGTCTTGATTGACACAAGTCCCGATATGCGTGCACAGCTTTTGGCCGCAGAAGTTGGCACACTGGATGCAGTTGCCTATACCCACGCCCATGCCGATCATGTGCATGGACTAGATGACCTGCGCCAAGTCGTTTTCAACCGCAGTAAAATACTGGATATTTGGGCTGACCGCTCCACCAGTGATGCACTTTTAAGCAAATTTTCCTATGCTTTTGCTACCCCAAGCGGATCGAACTATCCTCCAATCTTAAAGCTGAATTCGATCAAGGGCCCCTTTAGCGTATCGGGCGCGGGCGGTGAGATTGATTTCACCCCCTTTGAGGTTAACCATGGCGCAATACAAGCACTTGGCTTTCGTATTGGCACGCTTGCATATCTACCAGACGTTAAAGATATGGGAGGGACTGCATGGGATATGGTGCAAGATTTGGACGTGTGGATTTTAGATGCGCTGAGGCGTAAAACGCATCCGTCGCATATCCATCTTGAAACAGCCCGAGAATGGATAGCAAGGGCAGCGCCAAAGCAAGCCATCTTAACCAATATGCATCTTGATATGGATTATCAGACGCTTTGTGCCGAAATGCCTCCCCATATAAGACCTGCCTATGACGGTATGAAAGTCGAGATCACGCTGTGAATGCGCTGTTAGATGTTATTTTACCAGTTTTTTTGCTGATAGGCTTTGGCTATGGGTTAAGCCATTTAAAATGGGTCAGCTTTGAGATGACCGACGCGGTGATGCGTTTTGCCCAAGGGATCGCAATTCCGGTCTTGCTGTTTGGCTCAATCGCGCGGCTTGATTTGCAGCAAAATTTTGACATGGGCTTGTTTGCCAGCTTCTACATTGGGGCTTTTGCCTCATTCACTTTGGCTTATTTGGGAGCTTTCTACCTGTTAAAACGCCCCCAAACTGATGCAGTTGCTATTGGTTTTGCTTGTATGTTTTCTAACAGTTTGCTTTTGGGTTTACCCATTACCGAACGAGCATATGGTGCGGGGGCCTTGGCCGCAAACTATGCAATTGTGTCGCTGCACGCCCCATTGCTTTATGCCATCGGCATAACTTTGATGGAGCTGGTGCGACATAAGGGCCAAGGCCTTTCAGCGTTGGCGTTGGCCAACCAAGTGGCTCATGCTATTTTGCGCCAGCCTATGGTCTTTGGGTTACTACTTGGATTTGCACTCAATTTTTCACAGATTAGCATGCCGACTTTCTTTTGGTCAGCGGTAGATATGCTGGCGCGCGCGGCAATTCCTGCGGCGTTGTTTGGGCTTGGGGGGGTGCTTTACCAATATCGCCCCGAAGGCGATATGAAAGCCATTGCCATGGCGGTTTTTATCACATTGATTATCCACCCTGCCATCACTTATGGGTTGGGCACAAACGTATTCCGTCTGACCACTGAACAGCTTCGCTCAGCCGTTGTGACAGCGGCAATGGCACCTGGAGTGAATGCCTATCTATTTTCAAATATGTATGGTGCAGCTAGGCGGGTTGCAGCCTCGACCGTCTTACTGGCCACTGCGGCAACGATTTTCACCGCTTGGGGTTGGCTACAAATTTTGCCTTAATATATGGGCGCAAAATATTGAGATAAAGTATTTTTAACCAAACAACAAAACTGTTTTGGTGCCTGTCCCAATGTTTCATAATCCAGATACACCATCACCAAAACGGGGGCCAGCACCGAATCCTTAGGCGCACTTACCTTCCTTTACTGCAAAGAAGTCCCAAATTCCAAACCTTTGATTGACAACCTTACGGGCATGCACGGGCATTTGCGCGGCCAAACGCTGTGGTTTGGCGCGCCTGCCGATAAGCTTTATATCTTCGCCAATGAGCTTTCTATTCGGCCAAAAGCGTAATTAAGGCTTGGCCACGGCAAAAACCGTGCCCACAATTGCGCCGCCGTGATCGTGCAAGGATATATGATCCACCAGCGTGGCCGAGGCGCGGTTCAAACCGATTACCTCAACCTCAACGCCTTGACGGCGGAATTTTGAAATCACACTGTCTAGTGCCGCTACCGATGAAATATCCCAAATATGGGATTTTGAAATATCAACAGTAACGCGATCAATATTTTCTTTAAAATCAAATGCATCAGTGAAATCATTCACGCTGGCAAAGAAAAACTGCCCTTCCACAACATAGCGGCGGCGGCGGCCATCGGGCGATAGGGTGGATGTGATTTCAAACAATTGCGCGATTTTCCACGCAAAGAAAATCCCCGACAAAAGCACTCCAACCCCCACGCCAAGCGCTAGATTATGGGTGTAAATCACCACCGCCACCGTGGCCACCATAACCACAGAAGACGAGGTAGGATGTTGGCGCAGCGCCGCAATAGAACCCCAGCTGAACGTGCCGATCGACACCATGATCATAATCGCAACCAGCGCCGCCATCGGAATGCGCGCGACCAAATCTCCAAGCCCCACGCAAAAAACCAAAAGCATAACCCCCGCCACAAAGGTCGACAATCGCCCCCGCCCGCCTGATTTCACATTGATCACCGATTGCCCAATCATCGCACAGCCAGCCATGCCCCCAATAAACCCCGTGAACGTATTCGCAAGCCCCTGACCGATACATTCCTGATCGCGGTTTGACAGCGTGTCGGTTTCCTCATCCACGATGGTTTGGGTCATTAGGCTTTCCAAAAGCCCCACCACAGCCACAGCCACAGAATAGGGCCAAATGACCTGCAAGGTGGCAAAATTCAGCGGAATATCAGGGATCAAAAACACCGGCAAAGTATCAGGCAATTGCCCCATATCCCCGACCGAACGCACATCAAGCGAAAACGCAAGCGAGATCACGGTCAGCACCACAATCGTCACCAAAGGCGACGGGATAGCCTTGGTCAAATAGGGAAATAGGTAAATAATAGCCAATCCCAAAGCCACCAAAACATAGGTCAAAGACGGCACAAGGCGCGGATCAAGTTCAGGGATCTGCGCCAAAAAGATCAGCACAGCCAAAGCGTTCACAAAACCCGTCATCACCGATTTCGACACGAAGCGCATCACAAATCCCAGCCGCATAAACCCAGCCCCAATTTGCAAAAGCCCCGCCAAAATCGTGGCAGCCAGCAAATATTCAAGCCCATGTTCTTTGACCAAAGTCACCATCAAAACCGCCGTGGCAGCCGTGGCGGCTGAAATCATGCCCGGCCTGCCGCCCGCAAAAGCCGTGATCACCGCGATGGAAAAACTAGCATAAAGCCCAACCTTTGGGTCAACCCCCGCGATCAGCGAAAAGGCAATCGCTTCGGGGATCAGCGCCAACGCCACTACCAAACCCGACAAAAGATCGCCCTTAATATTGCCAAACCATTGGTGTTTATATTCCGTAAGGGTCATAGGGGCTCCGACTTGGGTCAAGCGACCCCTTTAAACGCAAGCGCCACCAAGTCCAACCCCATAGCGATCAAAAGACCTAAATTCTGGTAAAACGGGTGGATTTTGTAGTAAATTCCGCGTCATATCTGAAAAAAAGAACCGCATTTCGCAAGGCGGTTTTTGATCAGATGAACCGCCCTTCTGCGCGCAAAGCCCTTGATTTTCAAAGCCAATCCATGGGAGAAATGCGCGGTTATTACAGGGGCAGATTAGATGGCTTTAGGTTTAAACATTTCTGACGCAAGGCTCACGCATTTACAAAGGCTTGAAGCCGAAAGCATCCATATCATGCGCGAAGTCATGGCTTTG
>DPZQ01000103.1 GCA_003536295.1 Rhodobacter sp.
TGGCCAAAAGCCCAAGACCGTTGCATATGGTTGGAACAGATCTATGACGATTTTAGATCTTGGGGCGCTGACCAATGTTGATCGTTTTAAGAATGTGAATATCGCAGCTCAAGCCCCAGACCAGGTCTTAATCGACCCTAATGCCCCTGCCTATGGGTTTTTGAAAAGCTGCTTTGATCATGTGGCCGAAGTGACGCTGGCCTGCCCGCAGGGCGATCATATGCGGGTCTTTGGTGAATTTCGCACAGGTCGTTGGGTTTATAAGGATGAGAGCGCTTTGGCAGGCGAGCGGGCAGGTTCGCCGCTGTGGGGCTGTTTGTCGGCAATTGGCTGGCCCGAAGCCCTGCCTGATTTTAAAGCGACCCCACTTTTTCTAGATCTGACTGAAGATCAACGCCACACTTTGGGTGCTTGGGGGTAATTAGGCGCCTTGCAGTGATTTTTGTACTGTCAGCCAAAAAACCGCCTTTTTGGATAGTAAATTTACCACCCATATAGATGTACAATGGCAGGAGTTCCGGCGGTTGTGACAGGGCCGCATATGTTGCTTAATGATGGCAAGATACTGAATAAAGCCTTTTTCCGATAAAAATTAAATACAATTTAACCAAAATTCGGCACGTATTTTTATTGCGCACGTAATTATAATACGTTAAGTGTTTATAAAATGAAATTAAATTACTTTATGAATTTATGGAGAAGCCAATGAAAATGTTAATCCTAGGTGCCTCATATGGCTCTTTGCTATCGACCAAATTGTTGATGGCTGGCCATGAAGTGACCCTGATTTGCCGCGATGAAACCGCTAGGCTAATCAACAAAGATGGCACCCACGTGCGTATTAAACTACGTGGCGAAGATGAGTTCCGTAACCTCCATTCCAAAGATTTTACGGGCACAGTTACCGCCGCGACACCTGATTCGGTTAATCCTGTCGATTTCGATATGATCTGTCTTGCCATGCAAGAGCCTCAATATTCCGAACCATCTGTGCGCACATTGATGGAAAAGATCGCGGCGAGCAAAAAGCCTTGTTTGTCGATTATGAATATGCCGCCCTTGCCATATTTGCGGCGCATTAAAAACTTGGAAAATGCCAAGCTAGAGTCATGCTACTGTGATCCAGAGCTTTGGGCTAACTTTGAGCCTGGCCTAATGAGTCTCTGTAGCCCCGACCCTCAAGCCTTCCGCCCCGCCGGCGAGCCTGCCAACATACTCCATGTGGGTCTACCTACGAACTTTAAAGCGGCCGCATTTGCTAATCCAAAACATACTGCGATGCTACGTGAATTGGAGAAAGATATTGCCGCCGTGACGCTAGACGGATTGGATGTGCCTGTTAAGTTGCGGGTCTACGACAGCCTGTTCGTACCCATGGCGAAATGGAGCATGCTTTTGACTGGTAATTTCAGATGCATCATGCAAGAGGGTGAGCAGTCAATCCGCGACGCAGTATTGGGGGATGTAGAAGCCTCGCAGGCTATCTATTCATGGGTTGACGCATTGTCACGCCAGCTTGGCGCCGATTCTGTTGACCAAGTTCCTTTTGAAAAATATAAGACCGCGGCCAATTCATTGCTGAAGCCCTCATCCGGCGCGCGGGCTGTGGGCGCAGGTGCAAAACGTATCGAGCGTGTCGACCGTTTGGTGCAATTGATTGGCGCTGAGATGGGCACAAAAAACTCGGCGGTCGATGCATTGGTCGCCGTTGTCGATGCCCGTTTGGACAAAAATACCCGTATAGCCTAAACTTCGCTTAGCGCTGTTAGTCTTTCGGAAACCCCGCCTTTACGCGGGGTTTCTTTATTTTTATGGCCCTCGCTCGCTCATATTGCGAACAGAACAAAAAATGTTTGACGATCTTCAAATCAGATGTATGGTATACCACATACGAACAACTAAAAAATCAATGCACTCGGATTGGAGGATTAAATGTCGATTACCGATCATCTTAGCCCCATCTCTGTGAACTTCACGCTCAAGGATCATACCTATGACGTGTTGCGACAAGCTATTTTAGGCATGAATATCTACCACCCCGACGTAGATTTACGCCTTGATGAGCGCAACTTGGCCGAACAGCTTGGTATCTCGCGCACGCCAATACGAGAAGCCCTGGCGCGTCTTTCCCAAGACGGGCTTGTCATTATCTTGCCACGCAAAGGTGTTTATGTCGTGCGCAAAACCCGCCAAGAAATTATGGATATGATCATTACGTGGGCTGCTCTTGAGAGTATGGCCGCGCGTTTGGCGGCGATACATGCGACAGAAGCGGCGCTAAAAGACTTACGCAAATTTGCGATGAAACATTCCGCCCACGCCGCTCGCGCCGAGCTGGCCGAATATTCGGATGCAAATATCCTATTTCATCAAAAAATTATGGCGCTATCGGGCTGTAAGCTGTTGAGCAAAACAGCGGATGACCTATTTATGCATATGCACGCCGTGCGCAAACGCGCAATGGGGGAAAGCGATCGCGCGTCACGCTCGGTCGTGGATCATATGAAAATCATTGAAGCTCTTGATGCCCGCGACGGGGAAGCAGCTTCCAAGCTTGTGCTTGAACACACGATGCGTTTGCACGACCACGTTAAACGCACCTGGACTAGACTAGAACAAATAGATCAAAAGAACAGCGTCTCTTAAGACGATCGAGGAAAATATGAACGATAATTCTACAGCCCCAGCGGCCACCGAGACACAAGATTTAACCGATGGGTTCCATCTGATCATTGATGCGTTAAAGTTAAATGGCTTGAACACCATCTACGGAGTGCCGGGCATTCCCATAACTGATTTTGGCCGTATGGCCCAAGCAGAAGGGATGCGCGTAATAGCGTTTCGTCATGAGCAAAACGCAGGTAATGCTGCGGCTATAGCTGGCTATTTGACTAAAAAACCAGGCATTTGTTTGACCGTTTCCGCCCCAGGCTTTTTGAACGGCCTAACTGCTTTAGCTCACGCAACTACCAATTGTTGGCCAATGATACTGATCTCTGGGTCGTCCGAGCGTGAAATCGTTGATCTACAGCAAGGCGACTACGAAGAGATGGACCAGTTGGCTATTGCCAAAACGATGTGTAAAGCCGCCTATCGCGTGCTTCACGCCGAAGATATTGGCATCGCCGTTGCCCGCGCCATTCGCGCCGCGGTTTCCGGGCGCCCAGGGGGCGTTTACCTAGACTTACCCGCTAAGCTTTTTGGCCAAGTGATGGATGCCGAAAAAGGCCGAAAATCTTTGGTTAAAGTCATTGACCCAGCACCGCGTCAATTGCCCGCACCCGAGGCCGTTGATCGCGCCGTAAACTTGTTAAAAGGGGCGAAAAAGCCCCTCATCATCTTGGGTAAAGGCGCGTCTTATGCGCAGGCTGACGATGATATTCGTGCCTTTGTTGAAAAATCAGGCATTCCCTATCTGCCGATGAGCATGGCAAAGGGCCTTTTACCCGATGATCATCCCTTGTCTGCAGGGGCCGCTCGCTCGATGGCCCTCCAAGAGGCTGATGTCGTGGTGATGGTTGGTGCGCGTTTGAATTGGCTCTTGTCACACGGCAAAGGCAAACAATGGGGTGCGCCGGGCTCGAAGAAATTTATTCAAATCGACATTGAGCCCAAAGAAATGGACAGCAATGTTGAAATCGCTGCCCCCTTGGTCGGTGATATTGGTTCCGTGATCGAGGCCTTGTTGGCCCGCATCGGTTCTGACTGGAAAGTTCCGTCTGCTGAATGGACCGGGGCTTTGCGCGCGAAAGTCGAAACCAATGTCGGTAAAATGGCCGCAAAACTGCGCAACAACAATACGCCCATGGATTATCATGGAGCTTTGGGTGCGTTGAAAACTATAATTAAAGAGCGTCCAGACGCGATACTAGTGAATGAGGGTGCGAACACCTTGGATTTCGCCCGCTCGATTATCGATATGTACAAGCCACGCAAGCGCCTTGATGTGGGAACCTGGGGTGTGATGGGCATCGGCATGGGCACTGCGATTGCAGCGGCCGTTGAAACGGGCTTGCCTGTGCTGGCGATTGAGGGAGACAGCGCTTTTGGCTTTTCGGGCATGGAGGTGGAGACTATCTGTCGCTACAATTTGCCGGTTTGCATTGTCGTGTTTAACAACAACGGTATTTATCGCGGCACAGATGTGAACACCAATGGCAGCACTGATGTTGCAACGACTGTGTTCGTGAAAGACGCGCGTTATGACATGATGATGCAGGCCTTTGGCGGTGTCGGTGTGAATGCCACCACCCCAGACGAATTGGCCCGCGCCGTGAATGAAGCTATGGACAGCGGCAAGCCAACCTTGATTAACGCTGTGATTGACCCCAATGCGGGTACTGAAAGCGGCCGTATTGGCAATCTTAACCCCCAAAGTGTTGTGCAAAAGAAATGATGCGCCAGTTGAAATTGACGTTTAGGAGTCAGCTATGAAAGCCCTAGAAGGTGTTAAAGTTCTAGATTTTACGCATGTTCAATCTGGTCCAACCTGTACGCAGCTGTTGGCTTGGTTTGGCGCAGACGTCCTCAAGGTCGAACGTCCGGGTGAAGGCGATGCGACCCGTAAACAGCTGATTGATGTACCAGGAGCTGATAGTCTTTACTTTACGATGCTTAACCACAATAAACGCTCGATAGAGCTGAATTCAAAGAATGAGACCGGCAAAGAAGTTTTGACCCGTTTGATTCAAGAATGCGATGTCTTGGTTGAAAACTTCGCACCTGGTGCTTTGGACCGGATGGGCTTTACGTGGGAACGCATCCAAGAAATAAATCCGCGCATCATTCTTGCCTCAATCAAAGGGTTTGGCCCGGGCAAATATGAAGACTGCAAGGTCTATGAAAACATCGCGCAATGTGCGGGCGGTTCAGCATCTACCACGGGGTTTCGTGACGGCCCGCCGTTGGTGACGGGCGCGCAAATTGGTGACAGTGGGACAGGCCTTCATCTGTGCCTTGGCATTGTGACAGCACTGTTTCAGCGTGAAAAATCAGGGCGCGGCCAAAAGGTTTCGGCGGCGATGCAAGACTCGGTATTGAATTTGGCTCGTGTGAAGTTGCGCGACCAACAGCGTTTGGCTCATGGGCCGCTTCGTGAATATTCGCAATTTGGCGAGGGCATCCCCTTTGGCGAGGCTACACCGCGAGCGGGTAACGACTCTGGCGGGGGGCAGCCTGGGCGTATTTTGCGTTGCAAAGGTTGGGAGCAAGATCCAAATGCCTACACTTATTTCATCATCCAAGCGGCAATTTGGGAAAAAGTATGTGATGTGATTGGCGAACCTGATTGGAAAACCGCTCCAGGCTTTGGCAAACCAGGCGAACGTCTCGATAAGCTCAATCTAATTTTTGAACGGATTGAGCAATGGACAATGTCCAAAACAAAATTTGAAGTGATGGATACTTGCAACCCGCATGACATTCCTGTTGGGCCAATCCTGTCGATGAAAGAGATTTCAGAAGATGAAGGTCTTTATGCAACTGGCACTTTGGTGCGTGTCGACCACCCCGAGCGCGGCGAATATATCACCGTGGGTTGCCCTGTGAAATTGTCAGACAGTCCCGCCGTGGTAAAGCGCTCGCCCCTTTTGGGGGAACATACGGCCGAGATTTTAGCCGATGTTTTGGGCTATTCCCCAGCCGATATTGAACGTGTGATTGCGTCTGGCGCGGTCGGCACCCCCAAGGCCGCGGCCGTTAAGTAAGGAAATATAAAATGCGCCTCATCGTTATGGGACAACAGGCCTTTGGCAAAGACGTTTTGGAAAAGCTATTAGACGCTGGTACAGACGAAGTTGTGGCCGTTTATTGCGAGCCTGACAAAGAAGGAAAGCCACAAGATCCAATTAAGCAGTTTGCTTTGGAAAAGGGTCTACCTGTCTTGCAGCCAGCGCATTTTAAAGATGATTCGACCGTTACCGCTTTGGCCGCCTTTAATGCTGACTTGATGGTAATGGCCTATGTGAATGTCTTTGTTCCCGAAGCGGCACGCTCGGCGCCGCGGATGGGCTCTATTTGTTTTCACCCTTCACTCTTACCGTTGCACCGAGGTCCTTCGGCCGTCAATTGGCCGATTATTATGGGTTCAAACAAATCAGGTTATTCGTGGTTTTATCCCACCGATGGTTTGGATGAGGGCGATATTTTGCTGCAATGGGAATGTCCAATTGCGGCTGATGACACGGTGATTGAGCTTTACTTCAAGAACATCTACCCCCATGCTGTGGCATCGGCTTTGACGGTCTGTGATTTGTTTCGTGCTGGCAACCCGCCCCGAACGACACAAGACGAGAGCCAAGCTACATATGAGCGCCGCTGCACAGTGCGCCATGCCAAGATTGATTGGTTCAAGCCCGCAGGTCAGGTCTACAATTTGATCCGTGGCACGAACCCTGCCCCAGGTGCCTGGACAAGCAGAAATGGCGAAACTGTCAATATTTTTGACGCAAAGCTCGTTTCTGGTGATGGTATTTCGGGGCGTATCATGAATGTTTCCGATGACGGTGTAACTGTCCAATCCGTGGGTGGCCGCATTTTGGTCAAGCGCGTTAAGCCTCAAGGTGGCGCAAAGATGCCCGCCGCTCAATGGGCGCAGGAGGCTGGACTGAAAGTCGGGGATACTTTGGGCGAGTAAGCCCAAATAAAACAATTACATAAACGCAAACTAAGGAGGTTAAACAGAGAACAAGTACTTAAGAAATAAGAAACCACATTAATTCAAAAAGAAAAACAACTACAGCCTTGAATTATTATTACTTTGTGGTTTTCTAAAGCTAGCCTTTCGAAAAAGGCTTCAAAAGCTATTTAAGCTTTTTGCAATTCAAAGATCCAGGGAGGATAACATGAAAAGCACTAAAAGATTGTTAATCGGACTCATCGGGGCAACTGCTCTATCAGGTATGTTTGCCAGCGCGTCACTTGCATGGGAACCCACAAAGCCCGTCGACTTCGTCATTATGGCGGGTGCAGGCGGAGGCGCTGACCAAATTGCGCGTTTCTTGCAATCAGTTGCAGAAAAGAAAGATCTTACATCGCGCCCATTGGTTCCTAACAACAAGGGTGGCGGTTCAGGCGCAGAGGCTCTGATCGCTTTGAATACAGCGAGTGATCCTGACCACACAATTTTGGTTACACTTAACTCGTTCTTCACGACACCTTTGCGCCAAACAGCGTTAGGGATCGACATTCAAACATTCACTCCCGTTGCAATGATGGGTGTTGATCCGTTTGTTTTGTGGGTTCACAAAGACAGCGGTATCACCACATTCGAGCAGTGGCTTGAAACCGTTAAAGCGGCGAATGGCGAATATGTCATGGGCGGCACAGGTAAAGGCGCTGAAGATAGCTTGGTTATCACCTTTATTGAGCAGAACTTTGGCGTGAAAATTAAGTACATCCCCTATAAAGGCGGCGGTGCTGTGGCCAAAGATTTGGCTGGTCAGCAAATCATGGCGACTGTGAACAACCCATCTGAAACCAAAGGCTTCTATGCCTCGGGTGATGTTGTGCCTTTGCTGCAATTCTCTGACGAGCGTATGGCGAATTTTCCAGACATTCCGACGATGAAAGAAAAAGGCAAAGACTTTAGCTATTATAACCAGCGTGCTGTTGTTGGCGCACCGGGCATGTCAGCTGATGCAGCGACTTATTTCCAGGACCTGTTCAAAACAATCTACAATACTACAGAGTGGCAGGATTACATGCAGTCGGAGAGCCTTTCACCTCTATGGCTCGACGCTGATAAGCAACGTGCTTATTGGGCCACGCAGGTTGCGAACCACAAAGAGCTACTGGCTAAAATGGGCGAATAAGCTCGTTTTTTAACAATCATTGGGAGGGCCAAATGCGGCTTGCAGAATTAATTACAGCGGCTGTTTTGGCCCTTCTTTCCATATATCTGATGTTTAAAAGTGCTGAGCTCGACATAGGCTACCTTCCAGGTGAGGGCCCTGGAGGCGGTGCTTGGCCTTTTTGGTTAGCAGCAGTCATGTTGATTTCAACTATATTAATAGTTATCAACTGGTTCAAAAAAGCCACACCACCATCCCGATCAACTGAACCTTTTATGGATGATTTTGCAAAAAAGTCTTTGGTTAAAGTGGGTGTCGGGTTGTTGGGCTTTATTGCGCTGATCGGTGTGATTTCCATGTATGGGGCAATGTTAATCTTTTTAGTCTATTATGTTCGTGTTTTGGGAAAACACAGCTGGCCAACAACAGCTGCCCTCTCGATAGGTCTTCCTGTGATTTTCTTCATATTCTTTGAAGCCTTGATGCGAATCACCTTGCCCAAGGGCATGAAGTTTACCGAACCATTCTATAATTTCCTGAACACAATCATTTACTGATCAGGCGACCCAACCCAAACTGGAGGTAATTAACATGGAAATTCTTGGGCACCTGTCTGATGGGATTTGGCTTTCCTTACAGCCGATCAATCTAGGACTGATCCTAATTGGCGTGACTTTAGGCCTGTTTATTGGTGCGATGCCGGGCCTTGGATCGGTGAATGGCGTGGCTATTTTGCTGCCCGTGACTTTTCTGGTTCCTCCCAGCTCAGCCATTATATTTTTAGCGGCGATCTATTACGGGGCCATGTATGGTGGCGCGATTTCGTCTATTACATTAGGCATACCTGGCGCGTCGACTGCTGTTGCCACAACCTTTGACGGACGACCGCTTGCGCTCAAGGGAAAAGCTAGTCTGGCCTTGGTCACTGCGGCTTTGGCGTCATTCGTCGGCGGCACAGTCTCTAACGTTTTATTCACGGGCTTTGCCCCATTGTTAGCACATGTCGCGCTGAGCTTTGGGCCGCCTGAAATCTTCGCGCTGATGCTGTTAGCCTTTGCCACTTTCGTAGGCTTAGGTGGGGACGACATTCCAAAAACCATTTTGTCCATCTGCATGGGCTTGGTCTTTGCAGCTGTTGGCTTTGACGAGATCTCTGGGGAGCCACGCTTGGTATTCTTTAACATCTCGGGCTTTATGCACGGAATTAATTTCTTGGTTCTGGCAATCGGGGTTTATGGTCTGGGTGAAATGATCTGGACGATTGAAAGTACTCGCGGTGAAATGACGACCACAGATGCGAAAATGTCGTTAAAAACTGTTGTCGCTGATTCTAAGACAGCGGCTCGTGAAGGTTGGCGCGGAACGGCTATTGGATCACTTCTAGGTTTCTTCGTCGGTATTCTACCTGCTGCTGGGGCGACACCTGGATCTCTGATGTCTTACGGGGTCACCAAAATGGTATCCAGAAAACCCGAAGAGTTCGGCAAGGGTGCTGTTGACGGTGTCGCGGCGCCCGAGGCTGCGAACAACTCTGCCTCAACCGGGGCAATGTTGCCGATGTTGACGTTGGGGATACCAGGCTCTCCTACTACAGCGATTTTACTGGGCGGCATGGTAATCTGGGGCATGACTCCTGGCCCACGTCTGTTCACCGATGAACCTGCCTTTGTTTGGGGCCTAATCGGTTCGTTCTATGTATCAAACGTCTTTGCGCTTTTAATCAACTTAGCCTTTATTCCTGTCTTTATCTGGATGTTGCGCATGCCCTTTACCATTTTGGCACCTTTGATCTTTGTGCTGTCAGTTGTCGGCGGGTATGCCGCAACAGCGGATATGCATGATGTTTGGCTGATGCTGGGCTTTGGTTTTGGAGCATATGCTTTGCGCAAGCTGGACTATCCGCTGGCCCCTGCGGTGCTGGCCATTGTTTTGGGTCCGATTGCCGAGCCAACCTTACGTCAATCATTACTTTTGTCTTCAGGCGATCCGATGATCTTCATCAACCGCCCGATTGCAGGGCCGATCACTATAATTGCGTTAATTTTGATCTTCTTGCCTTTGATTAATCTTATTCGCAAAAAAATGGTTGCGCAGGCCTAAAGGGAACTGAGAATATAAATTATAAAAGGGCGCCTTCGGGCGCCCTTTACTGTGCCGCCACCGCGCGGCTAGGGCTTAGAAAGTTCTCACTCACATGAGCTAAGGCCAGCGCCGCTGCACCATGTGCCCACAACAAATCTCCCCACGCATGAGTTTCAATCACCGGCATGCCGCGTCCTGCGGTGGTGATCAGGCTGGCCAGTTCATCCATAGTTTCATTGGCATAAAGATAGTCATAGCGCATCCTTTCCCCCGATAAGATAATCAATGAGGGGTCAAAAATATTCACGACTGTTGAGAGCCCAACAGCAAGATAGCGTCCCGCGCGCCGAAAGATGGAACGTGCAGCACTATTGCCCGCCTTGGCATGATTAAATAGGCTCTCAAGCAAAACCGCCATGGACTGACCCTCTTTATGTGACCAATTTAGGGCTGTCGTCGCCTCGCGAGCTAAGGCGTAATCGGCTATATAGGCCTCAAGGCAACCGCGCTGTCCACAGCGACACAGAGCGCCGTCAAGTTGTACTTTGGTGTGGCCAAGCTCCATCCCTAAACCGTTTGCGCCACGATAAATGCGATGGTTCAAAACAATACCCATACCGACGCCATGCTCAATAGTGACCACCGCAAAATCGGATAATGAGCGTCCAACACCAAACCAAAGTTCGGCTAAAATCACCAAGTTGGCGTCATTATCTATTTGAACATCTATGCCAAACCTATGCGATGCGGCACTGGCCAGCGCTGCATCGCGCTCGATCAAGACGGGGGACCATAGGACCTGACCTCGCGCACAATCGACAAAACCCGGAACCCCCAACCCAATTGCCGAGAGGTCGGCCTTAGCAATTCCAGCCTTGGCGCAAACGCGCTCTAGCAACTCTTCTGCAGCGTCAAGCATATCCGTCAACGCCATCTGCCCTGGTTTGCGAACTATGGAATCGTCGGCGATTCGGTTACCCGCAAAATCCATCAAAACAGCTGTATATTCGCGGTCAGAAAGTTTCATTCCAACGACATAATGCGCGTCTGCGCGCACCCCCAGCGCGACCGAAGGGCGCCCTCGCCCCTGATCCCCGTCCCGCGTGATTGCGATTTCTTCGATAAACCCTGCCTCAATCAACTCAGACGTTATTGTGGTCACCGTCGCAGGGCTTACGCTCAGATCTTTGGCAACCTGAACGCGGGCAATTTGGCCAGCTGCTCGCACCCGCTCAAAAATTTGTTGTCTTAAGGGGCGATTCGTTTCCGCCAGGGCGGGAATCAAGGGACCGCAGCCCACGCGCGGGTCGTTATCAGTGGTTAGACCTTGAACTGTTCGCATTTGCGGCATAATTTATTTAGCTTTCAAAGTAATTAGGGGCAAATCCGCTTACACTTTCTGCAATGCGGAAAATAAACAGTCTAAATGTCAACAATTAGTACTGTTTACTATCTTTTTTAATTTGACAACTAAATTAATTAACGGCACTTTCTAGTTGTACTGGCGAATCCGTCGGTAGAGCCATTCGCTGGCTGCATCCATAGGGAGGATTAAAATGCGTAATGCGATTCTAGTTGCGGTTATCGCAGCGACAGGGTTTTCGTCTGCTGCCTTGGCACAAGGTAAGAAGATTGGCGTTTCTTGGGCAAGTTTCCAAGAAGAGCGTTGGAAAATTGACGAAGCAGCAATGGTTGCGGCCATTGAAGCTGAAGGTAACACATATATTTCTGCTGATGCGCAATCGTCTTCAGCAAAACAATTGACTGACATTGAAGCTTTAATTGCACAAGGTGCTGATGCTCTGATCATCAACGCTTGGGACAAAGACGCGATCGCGCCTGCAATTGAAATGGCTGCAAACGAGGGCCTGCCCGTTATTGGTTATGACCGTCTGATCGAAGATGCGCGCACCTTCTATCTGACGTTTGACAATAAAGGTGTAGGCTCGATTATCGCTGAGACCGTTTCTGGCGTTCAAGGTGGCGGCAATTATGCGATCATCAAAGGCGATCCCGGTGATCCAAACGCGGCTTTCTTGCTTGAAGGCATGATGGAAGTGATCGGTGCTGATGTTGCTTCTGGCAAAATCAAAATCGTTGGTGAAGTTTTCTCTGACGGTTGGAAGCCAGAAAATGCTCAGAAAAACATGGAGCAAATCCTAACAGCGAACAACAATAAAGTTGACGCAGTTTTGGCTGAAAATGACGGTATGGCAGGCGGCGTTATAGCAGCTTTGGCAGCACAAGGGATGGTTATCCCTGTTGGCGGCCAAGACGGTGACTTGGCCGCTTTGAACCGTGTTGCACGTGGTTCTCAAACTGTTTCGGTTTGGAAAGACTCGCGTCAACTTGGTAAAGCAGCAGGCGAGATCGCCTCGGCTTTGGCTGCTGGTACTGCGATGGACGCTATTGCAGGCGCATCAACATTCAACGGTGGCGCTAAAGGCGTTGAGATGAATGCGATCTTGCTGGCTCCGACACCTGTGACTAAAGGCAACCTAAGCGTTGCAATTAATGCGGGCCACATCTCAAAAGCGCAAGCTTGTGAAGGTGCTATGGCTGGCGTTGATGGCTGTAACTAAGTTCTAAGGCTGGCGCGGCTTGCCGCGCCAGCCTTTTCTTTGGCGCACTGCGCCCCAAATCCCAAGTATTTGGCATGGCGTCAAACATGGGTATCATTTTTAACAGCGCTGGACAGCTAAATGACCCAAGACCCATTTACCGATTCAAACTCATCTAAAAAACCGCAAAGCAAGATAAGCCCCCTAACCAGCTTTTTGCGCGTAACCGAGATTGACACAAGACTGGCCGGCATGGCGGGTGCTTTATTGTTGATTTGGCTGGGTTTTCACTATTATGGGCTTTTCGTGAATGGCATGGGGGCGTTTTTAACGCCGCGCAATCTTTGGAATCTTTCGGTTCAGACCTCATCCATCGGGATTATGGCGACGGGCATGGTTTTGGTGATTGTGACACGCAATATCGACCTGTCTGTGGGTGCGCTTGTGGGTGTGACAGCCATGATGATGGGTATTTTGCAAGTAGAAGTTCTGCCGCAATATCTGGGGCTTGGCCATCCTGCCATTTGGGTCATTACCGTGATTGTGGGCCTCATTGCAGGCGCCATAATTGGGGCTTTGCATGGCTGGTTGATCGCATATTGTAGGATCCCCGCATTTATCGTAACTTTGGGCGGTTTGTTAATCTGGCGAGGCATGGCCTTTATTTCGGCCGGCGGTAAAACTATTTCACCCGTCGATCAAACCTTTGCACTTTTGGGTGGTGGGCCTTACGGGGCAATAGGCGCTTGGGGAAGCTGGGTGGTAGGTCTTATTGCCTGCGCTGGTGTGCTTTGGATGATGCAAAGTGGTCGAGCGCAGCGAGTGAAACACGACTTCCCATTGCGCCCTATGTGGGCCGAAGTGCTGCTTGCAGCAATTGGCTGTGGGACGATCATCGGATCTGTTTTGTTGGTAAACGCCTATCCGTTGCCCAAGGGAATTATTAAAGCAATGGCCGCCGCCAATAACACAATCGTACCGCCCGAGGGTATTTTTATCAGCCACGGTTTTGCCATTCCCGTTTTGATTCTGATCTCCGTTGGCGTGTTAATGACAATTTTGCTCACGCGTACCCGTTTTGGGCGTTATGTTTTTGCAATCGGCGGTAATCCCGAAGCTGCTAGCTTGGCAGGGATCAATACCCGTTGGATGACGCTTAAGATTTTTTCGCTGATGGGTATGCTCGCAGGTCTTGCGGGTGCTGTGGCATCGGCGCGCTTGAACTCAGCCACCAACGCGCTTGGCCTGCTGGACGAGCTTTACGTGATCGCCGCCGCCGTGATTGGCGGGACATCGCTTGCGGGCGGTGTTGGCACTATTTACGGGGCGATTTTGGGAGCTTTGGTGATGCAAAGCTTACAAACCGGCATGGTGTTGATTGGCTTTGATACCGCTATTCAGCAGATTGTCGTGGGGATTGTTTTGGTCTTAGCGGTTTATCTTGATAATCTTTACCGCAGCAAATCAAAATAGGGGCCTATAATGAAACGCACCACAAACACCCCTCTTGTTGAGATGCGCGACATTTCAATATCTTTTGGTGGGATCAAAGCGGTTGATCACGTAACAGTCAATCTTTTCGCAGGCGAAGTTGTTGGGCTTTTGGGCCATAATGGTGCAGGCAAATCAACGCTGATCAAATGCCTATCGGGGGCCTATCGCCCCGATCACGGGCAAGTTTTTATTGATGGCCAAAAGGTCACTATTAACAACCCGCGCGATGCGCGGGCCCAAAATATCGAAACGATTTACCAAACTTTGGCTTTAGCTGACAATCTAAACGCGGCAGCAAATTTGTTTTTGGGGCGTGAGTTGATCAATTCCGCGGGTCTTTTAGACGAAGCGCAAATGGAGGCTGAGACCCGCAAAATCATGGCGCGGTTAAATCCGAACTTCCGCAAGTTCAATGTACCCGTCTCGGCGCTATCGGGTGGGCAGCGCCAATCGGTAGCGATTGCGCGGGCAGTCTATTTCAATGCCAAAATCCTGATCATGGACGAGCCAACCGCTGCGCTGGGCCCACAAGAAACTCAAATGGTAGCCGAACTTATTGAAGAGCTGAAAAAACAAGGACTTGGCATCTTTTTGATCGAGCATGACATACATAATGTGATGAAACTCTGCGACCGCGCCTCGGTCATGAAAAACGGCCAACTTGTAGGCACGGTTGACGTTGACAAAGTGACCGACGACGAGATCTTGGGCATGATCATTATGGGCAAACAGTCCAATCAAGGAGTGTGATGTATATTGGCCTTGATCTTGGAACCTCCGGCCTAAAGGGCATTTTGATTGACGAAAATCAAACTATTTTGGCCGAAGCCGTCGCCCCATTAACAGTGCAGCGCCCTCATGACGGCTGGTCCGAACAGCTGCCCGCAGACTGGATTGCCGCCGCTGAGGCTGTTCTGGATAAATTGGCGCTCTTTGGTTTAAGTGCAGTCAAAGGCATTGGAATTTCAGGCCATATGCACGGCGCCACCGTGCTGAATGCAGCCGATGAAGTCTTGCGGCCTTGTATTTTATGGAACGATACCCGCAGTCATCAGGAGGCCTCTGAACTTGACGGCGACCCGATGTTTCGCCGTTTGACGGGAAATATTGTTTTCCCAGGTTTTACGGCGCCAAAACTTTTATGGTTGCGCCTTCATGAGCCGCGTGTTTGGGAGCAAATAGCTAAAGTCCTTTTGCCAAAAGACTATTTGCGCCTTTGGCTTACGGGCGATTATGTTGCTGAAATGTCTGATGCGGCGGGCACAAGTTGGCTTGATACCGGAAAACGCGATTGGTCCGATGACTGTTTGCAAGCTACGGGCCTGACACGGGCACAAATGCCCCGCTTGGTCGAGGGGGCCGAAGTCTCGGGACAGCTGCGCGATGTTTTG
>DPZQ01000019.1 GCA_003536295.1 Rhodobacter sp.
TTTTTGATCTTTTCAGGTATTGTGGGCATTTTATGGATTGGTGCGCGCGACGTACAGTTAGGTCTGATGAGCCCTGGTCAATTGGTGCAATTTTTGATCTATGCGGTGATGGTAGCAGGTGCGGTGGGGGCTTTGTCAGAAATTTGGGGCGAATTGCAGCGTGCTGCAGGGGCGACCGAGCGGCTGGCCGAACTGTTGCAGGCCCATGATCCAGTGCAAGACCCAGCCCAACCTAAAGCGCTGCCACGTCCTGTGGTGGGCGCGGTTGCCTTTCAAGATATACAGTTTCGCTATCCTGCACGACCCGAAACCTCGGCGTTGGATGGAGTTTCTTTTACAGTGACCCCAGGAGAGACCGTGGCATTTGTTGGCCCTTCGGGCGCAGGAAAAACTACAGTTTTTCAGCTTTTGCAGCGATTTTACGACCCTCAAGAGGGACAAATCCTAATCGACGGGCTGAATGTGCGCGACATGGCGCGTGACGATTTCCGCGCTTCAATCGCCTTAGTGCCGCAAGATCCAGTGATTTTTGCCACAACTGCACGCGAAAATATCCGCTTTGGTCGCCCATCGGCCAGCGACATCGAGGTTGAGGCCGCCGCTAAAGCCGCGGCCGCCGATGTGTTTCTTGAGGCTTTGCCCCAATCCTATGACACCTATGTTGGTGAGCGCGGCGTTATGCTGTCGGGCGGGCAAAAGCAACGTATTGCTATTGCACGCGCAATTTTACGAGATGCGAAAATCCTACTTTTGGACGAGGCTACCAGCGCCCTTGACTCCGAATCTGAACGCGCGGTGCAAGAGGCGGTCGAGAAAATGGGCAGAGAGCGCACGGTCTTGGTCGTGGCGCACCGTTTGGCCACTGTCAAAAAAGCTGATCGCATTATCGTTTTTGAACAAGGCAAAATCGTCGCCATGGGCAAACATGACGCGTTAGTGGCCGAAAATGGCCTTTACGCACGTTTGGCGCGTCTGCAATTTACTGAAAACACGCTTTAGGTTTTTTGTAAAAAACCCCTCAGTTGGCTTGACCAACGCTTTGAATAACCCTTAAGCTTTCCTCACCTTGGGAGGGGTGTTAACATGAGCATTTTTAAATCGCATCGTGATATTCAAGACATTGAGGCCCGCTCCCCCCATTGGCATAGCGCTGCAAATCCCTCCACGCTTTACGCCTTTTTGCAAAGCGCGCGTGCCAAAAACGGCCAAGGTCCAGCGCTTAGTTTTCAGCTTTATGGTAAGGCAGACAGCCCCGCGCAAACACTAACATGGGATGTTTTGGTGCAAGAGGTAACGCGCTTGGCCAATCTGTTTCGGGCCCATGGTATCGGGCCAGAAGATTGTGTGGCCTTAGTCCTGCCCAACTGTTTTGAAGCCGTGACCACGCTTTTGGCTGGGGCGGTCAGTGGGATCGTCTGCCCGATCAATCCGCTTTTGTCTCCTGATCATATTGCGTCGATTCTGCGCGATTCAGGGGCCAAGCTTGTGATCACGATGCGCAGCTTTCCCAATTCACAAGTGGCACAAAATATTTCTTTGGCACTGGCGCAATGTGACGGGGTCAAAACCGTCCTTGAGGTGGATTTTGCTCACTATGTCACCGGCCCTAAAGCGCTGCTTGTCCCGATGATGCGGCCTAAATTTCGCCCGTGTGCTGGGGTTACATACCTTGATTTGGCTAGTGAACAGGCCAAAATGCCCGGAGATGCGCTTTCGTTTACCGATGATCCCCAAGACCGCGTTGGGGCTTATTTTCACACGGGCGGTACCACGGGGCGGCCCAAATTGGTACAACATCGGGTCTTCGGTATTCTTTACCAAGGCTGGGCTGGGGTAACGCTTTTGTTCAAACCCAGCGATGTGGTCATCTGCCCTCTGCCGTTTTTCCATGTTTTCGCGGCCTACCCCGTTTTAATGTCCATGATAGCGGCGGCTGGGCATTTGGTTTTACCGACCCCGCAGGGCTATCGCGGTTTTGGGGTCTTGGCACAGTTTTGGAAATTGATCGAACGCTGGCAGGCCACCTATGTTGTGGCGGTGCCGACCGCTCTATCGGCTTTGATGCAGAGGCCCATGGACGCCGATTTGCGCAGCTTGCGAGGAGTTTTTTCTGGCTCGGCGCCGCTGTCACAAGATCTGTTTCGTCGTTTTGAAACGCTAACAGGGATCGAGATTATTGAGGGCTACGGTCTGACCGAAGGTACCTGTCTTGTCTCTGTCAACCCGCCTGATGGCCAAAAGAGAATTGGCTCGGTTGGTGTGCCATTGCCATATTGCGATGTCCGCATTTTGCGATTTGATACACAAGGGCGGATTACGTACCGCTGTGGTGTGGATGAGGTGGGAGAGGTTTGTGTTTCAAATCCGGGTGTTACAGTGGGGTCCACCTACCGCGAAGCTCTACTCAACCAAGACATCTATGCTGAAGGCACCCATCTGCGCACGGGCGATTTAGGCCGTTTGGATGCGGATAAATTCTTATTTATCACGGGGCGTGCCAAAGATTTAATCATCCGAGGCGGTCATAATGTTGACCCACTAATGATCGAAGATGCGATCATGCGACATCCTTTGGTAGGCTATGCGGGGGCCATCGGTCAACCGGATGCCCGCGCGGGCGAGGTTCCTTGTGTCTATGTTGAACTGATCGAGGGCGCAAAGCTTACCTCGGCTGAGCTTATGACCTTTGCCGAGGCTGAAATCTCTGACGTTGCCGCCTTACCAAAATATATCGAAATTCTGCCCAGCTTGCCTAAAACTGTGGTGGGCAAGGTCTTTAAACCTGACTTGCGCCGCATGGCGATCACGCGGGTCTTTGATCACGCCCTTGCAAGCGCGGCGCTTGGGGCGCAGGTGAAGGCGGTGATTGAAAGTCAAGATCGCGGTCTTGTGGCGCAAATCACTTATAGTCGCACCAGCTCTGCTGTGCAATTTACCAAAGATATTCCTGATATTCATCAAGTGCTAAAGGATTTTTTGGTTCGCTGGGAAGTGATCGATCATAAGTTATAAGTTTGCAGTGAGTGTGGGCTTTACGCGGGTGCGGGGACTTCTGCCCAAATGGTCACAGGTCCATCATTAACCAAAAACACCATTGGTCGTTTGAATGCCAAAGGACCCAATATCTTGGGAGAATATCTCATCAATGGCGCAGACCTCGTTGGGGGCGGCTGCGGTTGAAAAGCCCTGGCGATTGCCGCGTAGATTAGCCGCCAAAGTAAACTGCGACATGATCAGCGCTGCCTGTGTGGGTGACCGACAAATTTATCCTGCCTGCTTCATCTTTTAAAATCCGCAGTTTCGCATTTTTTTTAACCAGTTGGCGGACCGATTGTCGCGTGTCGCCTTGCTTGGCGCATACAAAAATAAAAAGCCCCTGTTCAATGGCCCCCATGATCTGATCATCAACCGCAACTTGCGCTTTTGTGGCGCGTTGAATAAGGGCGCGTACTAAAGCTCGTCCGCCCAGGGCGGATTGGCCCCCGCGCGCGCAACGGTGATGGCCGCAGCCCTTGTGGCCAGCGACAAGGCTGCGTCAAGATCGCTTTCGGTGAGGCGGGCAATAGCCCCTTTGGTCCGATGGCCCAGCTGATCAAGGGCTGCTAAAACGCCTGCGTTAAACGTGTCCCCTGCACCGACTGTATCTGCAACTATGGCCAAGGGTGCTTTGCAAAAGCGGTTGTGATCGCGCATCAAAGCCCGCGCGCCCAAAGCCCCTTGGGTGATCAGCACAAGTTTGGGACCTTTATCCAAAATCGATCTACCCAAATTCTCAAGATCGCCTTCACCCAAAAGCCAATGCAAATCTTCGTCTGACATTTTTACAATATCGGCACGCGATATCATGCGCTCAAGCCGTGCGCGGTAGTTGGTTTGATCGGTGATAAAGCTGGGGCGGATATTGGGGTCGATCATGGTGACACGCCGATCTGCCTCACGCGCTTGAAGCGCCTCATAGGTCGAAGCGGCGGGGTCATTGACCAATGAAATCCCACCAAAAAAAAGAGTCGATACATTGTCGTCCAATAGGGGCAAATCATCTCCGTTTAAAAGCCGACCTGCGGTATTTTCATCGTAAAACGCATAGGTCGCTTGCCCGTCGACCAGTTTGATAAAGGCCACCGTAGTTGGCCGGTTTGAGCGCGCGGCAAAGCTATGATCGACTTTTGATTGTTCGAGTGATTGTATTAATATTTCGCCCAACATATCGTTGGAAATACCCGAGAAAAACCCGGCCATCACCCCTAAACGCCCTAGCGCAATGGCAGTGTTGAAAACTGCCCCGCCCGCATAGGGCGCAAAGGCAGCCTCGCCTTGGGGGGTGGTTCTTGGCAACATATCGATCAAGGCTTCGCCGCAGCTGATAATCATCTATTCACCCTTATTGATTTAGACCTACTTTAGCGATGTCTTGCTGTTAGCTCAATTATCCCTTGAAATAAGGGGTCAAATTAGTGCGCACTCGTGCCAAAGGGGTGGCGCCGTCTAGATTTGGCACAAATTCTATACCAGTTATGGCCCTGTAAGCTTCTTGATAAATACCTGAGGTTTGTAAAATCATTTCGGCCGGAATTTCGGGGATGTCGTCCTTATAGGGGTCGCAACGTTCGGCCACCCATGCGCGGACCACATCCTTATCAAACGAAGGGGGGCGTGTGCCGGCGGTTTTGGCTGCCTCATACCCGTCTGCGATCCAATAGCGTGAACTGTCGGGGGTGTGAACCTCATCGGCCAGCAAAATATGCCCGTCAGCATCAGTACCAAATTCATATTTTGTATCCACTAAGATCAAACCTCGTTCGGCCGCCATCTTTTGCCCCCGCGCAAAAAGCGCTAGCGAGACGTCGGCGATGTGGTTCCATTGCACCTTTGTCAAAAGCCCCTGATCTATAATTTCTGTCGCCGTCATCGGCATATCATGCCCTCCGTCAAAGGCTTTGGACGTTGGGGTGATGATAGGTGTAGGCAGCGCCGCATTATCCATCAGTCCATCTGGTAAGCGATGTCCATACAGCTGCCTTTCACCTTTTTTATAAAGCGTCAAAATTGATGTGCCTGTGCTGCCTGCAAGATAGCCGCGCACCACAATTTCCACGGGCAAAATATTCAACCTCTGGCCGATCACAACATTTGCATCAGGATAGTCAATCACATGATTGGGGCAAATATCGACCGTATGATCAAACCAAAAGCGCGCTACTTGGGTCAGAACCTGTCCCTTAAAGGGAATTACTGCCAAAATGCGATCAAAGGCTGATATCCGATCAGACGAAATTAAAATACGTCGCCCCAAAGGGTGATCTTCGCAAGGGCTAAGATCATAACAATCTCGCACTTTGCCATAATAGGGATTTGGTAATTCGCTGATATGGGCGTGATCCAGTATGCGGGAAAGAGTGGACATTCGGGGCCTCCTGAGAGCGGCTTTTCTTGTGGGTGCGGCTTGGTGTCAAGTACCATTGAAGGTGGGATCCTAAAGGGGGGGCATTAGTTCATGCGCCAACAGCGTGATAATGGGGGCTGCCTCTTTTGCAGTCATGCCGATGGACAGGCGCGGATCATAAAGCATTTTGAGCATTTGCTCGTCTTGAATGGTTAAAAGTGCGAACTCCTCATCATCATTAAAGATCGAGGGGCGGGCCTTAGGGCTGTCATTGGCCAGCCCTAAGCCTTGGGCAATCTCTTCGTGAAAGCAAGATTGACGCATCAAGTCAGGGTGTTCAGCGCGAATGACGGCAAAGGCGCGGCTATAGATGAATGAGGTCCCCTCAGACAAAGCATAAACTAAACAATAGGTTGAACGTGACATATTGGTGATGCCGCGCAAATCTGGCAAGGTAAGATGGGGCAGGCTTTTGGTTATGGTGGGGCCTAGGTCGCGGCGCTCTTCTTCCGAGACGATATATATTTTGAAATTGCCGTCTGTACTAGTCATTCGGATATCATGACCTGTGACATCGGCTAAATGGGATACATAATCTGCGATACGAACGCGATCAATAGCTTGCTTGCCCTCTGGCACGCTCGAGCCAAAATGCAATTGTACAAAAATAGGCGCTTCCCAACGGCGTAGATGACTTTCGGCTTCGCGTTTTACCATGCCCGAAAATCCACGTTGATATTCGTCATAAAGTGCTATTTTAGTGAAATTACGTGCCAAATCTTCGGCACTGTAGGGGGTGTTTTCAATCCCACGATCAGTGCGTAAAAGCCCCTGTTGCAGTAGGTCGCCCTGCACTTGGGCGTAGTAAGTTGTCATAGCTCGACTTTGCGCATGGTCAACAACGTCGGGCTGGGTGCGCTTGGCACGATAGGGAGATTGGCACGCGCCTAGTGCGAAGGCGGTCAGCAGTATAATGACGCGGGACAGCCAACGGAGGCGGGCCATTAAAAAATCCTTGTAAAAATATGCCTGATCAGGGCCTAGGTTACTCTAACGAGGTGGCGTTCATTTGCAATAAAGGCCTTTAGGTTTTAGGCTTTTTGGCACCATTTGGCCGGCTTCCTGTGCCTTTTCCTGCGGGGGCCGGTTTGGCCTTGGCCCAGCCCGAGCCTTTTCCGCCCTTGGCCTTGACGCGCTCAATTAATTCGGGTTCGGGGGCTAACATCACAGTGCGTTGGCGTGGGCCGCGTGTGGGCACGGGGCCGCGCAGGGTTTGGGCGGTTTCGCGCGCAAAACTTGTCGTTGTCCCGTCTTGGCTTTGCGCCGCCCTTGGGCTGCGTGATGCACGGGTAGTCGCGGGTTTGGCGCGGACTTCAGTTGGGACTTCGTCAGTCGCAGGATCAAAGCCCAGCTGATCCTTTAACACTTTGCCGCGCACTTCTTGTACGTCACCCGGTTCTAATTCGCCTAAACGAAAGGGCCCATAAGAGACGCGAATTAGGCGGTTAACGGTTAGGCCAATGGCAGTCATAGCTCGGCGAATCTCGCGGTTTTTGCCTTCGCGTAGGCCCACCGTTAGCCAGGCATTCGCCCCTTGAATGCGGTCAAGAATAACGATCATCGGCTGGAACCTTTCGCCATCAACCGTTATCCCTTGGCGCAAAGGCTCAAGTTCTGGATCAGTCGGATTACCTTTGATTCGAACACGGTATTTGCGCAACCATCCTGTCGAGGGCAACTCAAGGCGCCTCTTTAACGCTCCGTCATTGGTTAAAAGTAACAAACCTTCCGAGTTCAAATCCAATCGTCCAATGGTCATTACACGTGGCAGATCTTCGGGTAGGTAATCAAACATGGTTTCGCGGCCTTTTTCGTCAGAATTTGACGTGACCAAACCATCAGGTTTGTAATAAAGCCAAAGCCGCACGGCGTCGGGTTGGCCCACGAGCTTACCGTCAACCATAATTCGGTCAGCGGTGCTGACATTAAGCGCAGGACTGTCAATGACTTTACCATTGACTGCGACCTGTCCCAATTCAATCATACGCTCGGCTTCGCGGCGCGACGCGATCCCTGCGCGCGACAGGACTTTGGCGATACGTTCTCCAGCATTTACGGGCGCGGCGGGATCTTTTGTCATTCGGACTTTCCGGCTAAGAGGCTTGCATAAGCGCAGGCTGCAAGTTTACTCTTGCATTTCCCCTTGATAAAAGACTGTAGCCTTGGGGGCAAGGGTGGCTTGTAAGAAGGGCCTTGAAGCGCGATGATGGGGGCATGAATAAGTTCCGCTCATATATGGATCACGCCCTTGATGAGGCCCGCTCGGCAGGCGCGCGTGGCGAAGTGCCTGTGGGAGCGGTGATTATTGATGGGCAAGGTCAGATTGTTGCGCTTGCGGGCAATCGTACCCGAGAGCTGGTCGATCCCACGGCCCATGCAGAAGTATTGGCGATCAGGGCTGCTTGCGCGGTTTTGGGGTCAGAGAGGTTAATCGATCATGATCTGTACGTCACCCTAGAGCCATGTGCGATGTGTGCAGGTGCGATCGCGGCGGCGCGTATAAAGCGGCTTTATTTTGGCGCCTCTGATCCCAAATCAGGCGGAGTTTTGGCCGGAGCGCGGGTTTTTACTCATGCTCAGTGCCACCATGCCCCCGAAGTCTACGACGGGATTGGAGCGGAGCAATCAACCACGCTATTGCATGAGTTCTTTGACGAAAAGCGCGCTTTTACACAAAAGAAATAGGCACCATCACCTCAGGTTCGATGACCTGCACGTCTGGTAGTGCCTTGATTAGTACTTTGGCGGACTGTTCAAGCACCGAAAAAGTTTTGTAATGACAAGGGATAACCGTCTTGAAGTTGAAATAACGTTTAGCGGCATAGGCTGCACGTTTCATGTCCATCGTATAATGACCCCCTGCAGAGAGAATACCGATGTCGGGATTATGAACATCGCCCATCCACTCCATATCGGCCATAATGTCGGTGTCGCCACTTACATAGATAGTGTGACCTTCACCCGCGATCATGAACCCCACTTCTGCGCCCGCCGTAAGGCGTGCTCCTTCATGGGTGATGGAACTGGAATGGCTGGCCGCCACCATCGTCACTTTGGCACCATTCAGCCCAACCGTTCCACCCTTGTTGAATCCTAGCCCATCAACGCCACCATGCTCTTGGCACCAGGCCACCAGCTCAACAATGCCGACGATCGGCACTGATTTTTGCGCTGCAATAGCCAAGGCGTCGCCAATATGGTCGGAATGGCCATGGGTCAACAAAATATGGGTCACGCCCTCAATCGCGGCTTCGGTCTGGGCCTTGGGAAACGCGGGGTTTTGGTGTAGCCAAGGATCGATCAAAAACACGGCCCGTTCTATTTCTATGCGAAAGCTAGAATGGCCTAAAAATGTGATGCGCATGGAGCCTCAGTTCGAGATAAGGTGATTTAAGCTTCAGATTTATGGATCAAGGCAGGGAAATGTCAATTTCCCGCCCCAAATGCTTGCGGCTTTGCTAGCACGGCGTTAAACGGTCTGAAAGCTGTCAGGAGCAAAATATGGCCATTGATGTTGAAATTGCCCGCCGCGTTGCCAAATTGGCACGCATTCGTGTGGAAGAAGCCGACCTGCCCAATTTGGCGCAGGAATTATCGGGAATCTTGACCTTTATGGAACAATTGAATGAGGTTGATATATCGGGGGTTGAACCCATGACATCCGTCACTCCCATGGTACTGCCGCGCCGCGCTGATCGGGTGACGGCGGGCGGGATACAAGATTTGATTTTGAAAAACGCGCCCGATGCGCGCGAAGGATTTTTTGCTGTGCCAAAGGTGGTGGAATAATGTCTTTGCAAGGTCTTACAATCGCCTTGGCGCGCGATGCTTTGCGCAAGCGCGAGTTCACTGCCACTGAGCTCACAAAAACCTATATCGACGCGGTTGATAAGGCCGATGCTTTGGGGGCTTTTGTGCACAAAACTCCTGAAATCGCCTTGGAGCAAAGTGCGGCCGCCGATCTGCGCTTGGCCGCAGGTGATGCGCCTGACCTTTGTGGTATTCCGTTGGGAATTAAAGACCTATTTTGCACCAAAGCCGTCCCGTCGCAGGCGGCAAGTCGCATTTTGTCTGGGTTTTTGCCGCAATACGAATCAACCGTGACCACCAAACTGTTTGGTGCGGGGGCGGTGATGCTTGGTAAATTGAACATGGACGAATTCGCCATGGGCTCG
>DPZQ01000214.1 GCA_003536295.1 Rhodobacter sp.
GCTCTAACCAACTGAGCTAAGGCGGCAACAGGGCCGATTTAACGCCGCTGCATTTCGATTGCAAGAGCTGGATTTGATTTTTACCGCCCCATCGGGGCCATTTAGCCCAAGCTAGCGGTTTTGCGTACTTTTCATGGCTGTGCTATGTGTCTAATTTCTGCGCCCCCTGGCTACGCCTTTTGCCTCTTGCTCAGCGGCGCCATCGGGTTTACCCCGTTGAAAAAATCAAAGGACACATAATGGGCATTGATAAACAAAGTGACTTAGCTACAAATTTACAAATTGGTCCCACAAGTTTGGGAATGGTGCGCATCTATGTCGAGGGCGAAGGCGTTGATCTGCCACTTGATTTTGAACCAGAAGAAGCTGAAGAGATCGCTAATGAGCTTTTGGCCGCAGCAGAAGCGGCACGCGCACTGTCAGCGCCAGCAGGTAAAAAACGCTAAGCTCCCAACAAATTGCAAAGCACAATGACGTCGTGCCGGGTCGGATGGCTGCAAGCGCTGAGCCGACATAGTAGACAAATTTTCACAAAGACTTCCCAGCGCGTGGAGGCTAGTGGCTCAATAGCTCCCTGTTGCATTAGCGCGGTCACCTGGGCATCGGCTAAAATGATACCTGGACCTGGCGATACAATGTCGGTTGGAAACTCTAACCCGACTACCCAAAAGAAATGAACGATAAAACGAAAATAGCGCATTAGGCCGAGCGCCAAATCTGCTCTATAAAGCTCCATTCAGCTCCTGCTTCCGATAAAATTCAGCCTTCTGTCTCACTGTGCGTGTTTTGAGAGCATACCAAACAAAGGAAGAACATCAATTAACCCCGAAAGCGCTAGCACCCCTTGTTATTGTAGTTCAAAGGCCCTATCCAGGAGATGGTGATTTCTGCTCTTCACGTGATGGGCCCTTTTCCAGTGGCCGATAAGCATCTCCGAGGGAGCTGGCTCTGCATGGGTTTTGGCCTAAGTATCTGGCGACCAACCTGAACACTCAGGCTCTCGGGAAATTCACGCTCGCACGGCCGCTGCGGATCTCACCGCTCTCATAAGATCTATTTTAGCCTAAAAGCCCTCCGGCCTCGCGGCGTGGGCCATGTGATCAATGACCGCATTCACAAATTTCGATTCTTTTCCTTCGGGGAAAAAGGCCTTGGCAACATCGACAAACTCTGAGATGACCACTTTGGGCGGCGTGGGCATTTGAGTGAGTTCAGCACCAGCGGCACGAAATAGCGCGCGCAACACAGGGTCTATACGATCTATCGGCCATTTGGCCACCAAGGCGCGATCAGTCATTTGGTCAATGCTAGCTTGGTAATTCACCGCATGATCGACAAGCGTACGAAAATGCTTTGAATCGCCCTCGGCCATCACAACCTCATCGTAGGTTGCACCAAAACGGAAATCTTCGAATTCGCGCATCACCGCTTCGGCGGTTTGACCTGAACTTTCCATCTGGAATAGTGCTTGCACGGCGTAAAGCCGCGCAGCCGAGCGCATTTGTTTTTGATCAGAAATTTCCGTCATCCTTCGGTAGTGTCAAAGGCGCGAAAGCCAATGCCTTTTACTTTGTTGCTCCACTTGCGCGACAAAGCCAAAAGATGCAAGGCCGCTGCCATAGCACCGCCGCCTTTATTCTGCCCTTTGGCCTCAGCGCGCACTTTTGCTTGGTTAAAATTTTCAACGGTCAAAATGCCATTTCCCAAACAAACCCCCTGAAGCCCCAAAAGAGTAAGGCCGCGAGACGAATCATTGCAAACCGTATCGTAATGGGTGGTTTCGCCGCGTATGACGCAACCCAACGCGACAAAACAATCATAATCGCTTTGACGCGCCGCCAAAGCGATGGTTGTCGGAATTTCCAAAGCGCCTGGCACTTCGACCAGATCGGCGTGTACATCAACCGATTGCGCCACGGCAAGCGCGCCTTCGACCAGTTGGGCGGCTATATCTTTATAATAGGGCGCAACCACGATCAAAACTTTAACCGGCTTGTCAAAACAGGGCAGCTCTAGGCTGTGATGGGTGATGGAATTTGCCATTAATTGGCCTCTATCGGATGTGTACCCTCAATCGACAGGCCGTAAGCCTCAAGACCGACGATTTTTGGGGCCTGCGAATTGGACAAAAGGGTGATTTTACTTAAGCCAAGCGCCGAAAGAATCTGTGCGCCAACCCCATATTGGCGCAGTGTTTTAGGCGCTTCGCCCTCTGCTGGGACAAGGTTTTTTGAAGTATCACGGATCAAAACAACAGCGCCACGTCCGCGCTGCGCTATAATCTCCATAGAGGTGGCCATATCACCACCGCCATGGCCAATGCCCAGCACATCTTGTAAAGGATTATGGGCATGCATACGAACCAATACTGGTGTATCGCCTGTCAGGTCTCCTTTGGATAAAACAATGTGATCGGCACCGTGGGTTTGATCAGAGTAGATCCGCATTTCCCATGTGCCCCCAAATTGTGAGATAACGCTTTGGTTTGATTTTTCGACAATCATATTGTCATAACGGCGACGATAGGCGATCAAATCAGCAATGGTGCCGATATTGAGGTTATGTTTTTGCGAAAAAATTACCAGGTCGGGCAAGCGCGCCATTGTACCGTCGTCATTCATTATTTCGCAAATTACGCCCGAGGGGTTTAACCCTGCAAGTCGCGCCACATCAACCGCGGCTTCGGTGTGGCCTGCACGCACTAATACGCCGCCATCGCGAGCTCGTAGCGGAAAGACGTGCCCAGGAGTTGCCAAGTCAGAGGGACCTCTACTGGGGTCAATAGCTGAGGCCACCGTCAAGGCGCGATCAGCGGCAGAAATCCCAGTCGAGACCCCATCGCGCGCTTCAATAGACATTGTAAAAGCGGTTTCATGACGGCTTGAGTTCTTCGGGCTCATCAATCCGAGCCCCAAATAATCAACCCGCTCGCCCGTCAGGGCCAGGCAAATCAGGCCGCGCCCGTGGGTCGCCATGAAATTCACTGCCTGCGACGTGCACATCTGCGCTGGAATGACCAAATCACCTTCATTTTCGCGATCTTCATGGTCAACCAAAATGAACATGCGGCCGTTGCGGGCATCGTCGATAATCTGTTCGATAGAACTTAGTGCGGCAGAAAACTCGGTCATCGTATTATCCTTATGCTGGCTCGCGAATACAATGCATAATACCTGATTGCCATAGCAACCATGCCTAAAACGGCGCTATTTTTTCGAATGGGAAAGGAAATGCTTAATCCCACTCCCTGAGCCGTGAAACATAACGGGCCACTGTGTCGATTTCTAGATTAACAAGATCGCCTTTTTTTACGCGTCCCCAATTGGTCACAGCCCGCGTATGAGCAATCAAATTGACCCCAAAGCTAACACCTGAAACTTCATTGACCGTAAGAGAGGTGCCGTTCAAGGAGACCGACCCTTTGGGAGCAATAAATTTTGCTAGAGCTTTTGGAGCGTCAAAGGTCACACGTAAACTGTCACCTTCAGGTTTGCTGGCAATAACTTGAGCTACCCCATCCACATGACCCGAGACGATATGCCCCCCTAACTCATCACCCAGGCGCAAAGCCCGTTCAAGATTAAGCACTTGGCCCAAGTGCCAGCCGCTCAAGTTGGTGGCCCCTACCGTCTCGGCCGAGATTTGCACGTCAAACCAGCCGTGGATGCTCTCCTCATGCGATTGACCCAGTGCAACAACAGTTAAACAGACCCCATCACACGCGATCGAGGCACCAATATCTATATGCCCCACATCGTAGGTTGTCGCGATGCGCGCACGCAGGTCGCCCTCTTGGTGAAGGTTTAAGATAGTGCCTTGATCGGTAACAATACCAGTAAACATCGCGCAGCCCCTTTGGTAATATCAAGGCCCAGACCTAGCCACCAAAGGGCGCGGCTTCAAGCCCAAGTTGCCCCATCAAACACCCCGCCTAGCGGCCAATCTGGCCCAAAAATGAGTAAGTGCAGTTTCGAAGCGGTTTATTCACCCTATGGCGGATTATAATTAAATTTTGATCAATGGTTAAATCAAGTAATAGTTTGAACAGTTAAGATTTGCAATTAAACTTGTAGTTTGGTTCCGGACATCAGTCTTACGCGGGCATGTGTGGCGATTTTAGCCATTAAAGCAGCAAATGCGGCGGGGGCCGGGGTTTGGCCTAAGACCATGGGCAAAAGGTCTTGGTCATTGGTGTGTAAAATTTGATCAAAGATTTCAAGCTCATCTAAGGGCATCTTTGGTAAATGGGCGTCGGCATAGGGACCTAAGATTAGGTCCATTTCCTTTGTACCGCGCCGCCACGCCCGCATTTTCATCCGCTTTAGACGGTTTTCGGCCAATTCTGTGGGGGCTGTCGGCTGCGAATATGTCACGCGATCTATCCTTTGATGTCAGGTTTTTCTTGCCCCTCTTTAAACCGCGTCATAAGACAAACCAACCGCAATCGCACATCGCCCTAGGAGATATTCATGGTGTTTTTGTCAGACACTTTAGCCCGCGTTAAACCTTCAGCAACGATTGTAGTCTCAACCAAAGCGGCCGAGCTTAAGACGCAAGGCCAAGACATCATTAGCCTGGGCGCGGGTGAGCCCGATTTCGACACGCCTGAAAATATCAAAGCTGCGGCTATTAGAGCCATTCATGCGGGCAAAACTAAATATACCGCCGTTGATGGCATCCCCGAACTTAAAGCCGCCATTTGCGCAAAATTCGCCCGCGAAAATGGTCTTGACTACAAGCCTGCTCAGGTCTCGGTAGGCACGGGCGGCAAGCAAATTCTTTATAACGCCCTGATGGCCACCCTAAACTCCGGCGATGAAGTGATCATCCCTGCCCCCTACTGGGTCAGCTATCCCGATATGGTCATGCTGGCAGGTGGCACCCCAGTTGCGGTGCCTGCAGGAATTCAAACCAATTTCAAATTGACCCCTGAAAAGCTAGAAGCAGCCATCACTCCAAAAACCAAATGGTTTATCTTCAACTCACCCTCAAACCCAACAGGGGCGGGCTATACCAAGGCTGAACTCAAGGGGTTGACCGATGTTTTAATGCGTCACCCCCATGTTTGGGTGATGTCGGATGATATGTATGAACATCTGGTATTTGATGATTTCAAATTCTGCACCCCTGCCGAAATCGAACCCGGCCTTTATGAGCGGACGCTGACGTGTAACGGCGTATCAAAGGCCTATGCAATGACGGGATGGCGCATTGGCTATGCCGCGGGGCCAGTGGCGCTGATCAAGGCGATGGCTACTATCCAAAGCCAGTCCACCTCAAACCCCAGTTCCGTGTCGCAATATGCCGCCCTTGAGGCCCTAACTGGCCCACAAGATTTTCTTGCCGACAATCGCGCCCTGTTCCAGCGCCGCCGTGACTTGGTTGTGACTATGCTGAATGCGGCACAAGGCATCACATGCCCTAATCCTGAAGGTGCTTTTTATGTCTACCCTGACATTTCAGGCTGCATTGGGAAAGCCAGCGCTAAAGGGCGTAAGATTATAAACGACGAAGCCTTTGTCACGGCATTGTTGGAAGAAACGGGTGTGGCGGTGGTGTTCGGGGCGGCCTTTGGTCTTTCACCTAATTTCAGGGTCAGCTACGCGACCTCAGATGAAGTTTTGGCCGAAGCTTGTTTGCGCATTCAACGGTTCTGCGCAGCCTTAGTTTAGGCCAATATTAAGGAAACAATTGCGGGGCGCGTCGCCAAAAGCGCCCCGTCAGCATGACCGCTGCGGCGCAAAGCCCACAGCCAAGCCCAAGCCATAGACCAACTCCGCCCATATTGGCCTTGAATGCCAAAAGATAGCTTAAGGGAATGCCAATCAACCAATAGCTAAAGACGGCGATGATCATGGGCACTTTTGTATCTTGTAAGCCGCGCAGCAACCCCATTGCCATGACCTGCATCGCATCCACAAATTGAAACACCGCCGCCACGGCCAAAAGCCCCACGCCAAAGCGTACAATTTCGGCGGTTTGTGGGTCTGACCGATCTAAAAACAGGTTCAAAATCTGTTCGGGCCACAGCAAAAAAATCCAAATCACCACCCCCGCAAAAAACGCCGAGAGTAAAAGCGCCATCCAAGCGCCGTCGCGCAGGCCTCGGGCATCTTTTTCGCCAAACATACGCCCTACGCGGATGGTCGCGGCATTTGACAGGCCCAGATGCACCATAAAGCTCAGCGACGCCGCTTCAAGCGCGATCCCGTGGGCAGCCAATTGCACCGTGCCAATCCACCCCATCATCAATGCGGCGGCTTGAAACATGCCCCCTTCGGCCAACCCAGCGGCCCCAATGGGCCAACCCAAGCGAAACACCCGAGCAAAGGCCTGCCAGTCGGGGCGCCAAAAGCGTTGAAACAAAAAGAAACGACGATAGTCGGGATGTAAAGCAGCGTAAAGCGCCAAAGCGATGATCGAGAAAAGCTGTACCGCAACCGAGGCAGTGGCGGCCCCCGCCACCCCCAGTTCAGGCGCACCCCAATTACCAAAAACCAGCATATAATTTAACAAAACATTCAAGAAAACGGCCACAATGGTGATCCAAAGCGCCGCCTTTACCTGCCCAAGCCCGCCCAAATAGCTTTTAAGCACCATCACCAGCAAAGCTGGCAAAATCCCTAAACCCGCAATACGCAAATAAATCTGCGCAAAACAGGATACATCCTCAGCCTGCCCCAAGGCGCGCAAGATTGGGCCCGAGTACCAAAATACCGGATAACAAAGCACCCCAAATAAAATCGACAGCCAAAGCCCCATGCGGGTATCACGCCGCACTTGGGTTTCATCATTTTGCCCCACGGCGGTGGCCACCATCGGCATGACCGCTTGGCCAAAACCTGATCCAAAAATAAACAGAATAAAAAAGGTCGATGATCCAAGCACCACGGCCGCAAGCTCGGGCACCCCGTACCAGCCCATCATCACCGTATCGGTAACATGCAGCAGATTTTGCGCAAGGAAACTGCCCACAATAGGCAGACCCAGCGACAAAATCGCTTTTAGATGAAAGGCTTTGCTTAGGATCTTTGTGCTCATATCTTGTCCTAGCCTGCCGATTTGGCCCAAACAAGCCCACAAAGCGACAGGCCTTTCTTTGGTTTGCTTGGTTGACCTGCGGCCATTTCCTGCCTATCTCTGGCTAACCGCTAGATTTAGCGGCAACCGTTTGCCCCCCCTCTACACCATGTGTTCGACCTGAAAGAGCCCTAATGCCAAGTGATCTGCTATCGCAAGCGACCGAAGTCTATGACGCGTCCAGCATCGAGGTTCTGGAAGGGCTTGAACCAGTGCGAAAGCGCCCTGGCATGTATATCGGCGGTACGGATGAGCGCGCTTTGCACCATTTGGTGGCTGAGGTTTTAGACAACTCGATGGACGAGGCCGTCGCAGGCCATGCCACCCGCATCGAGGTTGAGCTGCACGCCGATCATTCCATCACCATTCGCGACAATGGCCGCGGCATTCCCGTTGACCCGCACCCCAAATTCCCGACTAAATCCGCGTTAGAAGTCATTTTTTGCACACTTCATTCTGGGGGTAAATTTTCGGGCAACACTTATGAAACTTCGGGTGGGCTGCATGGGGTTGGGGCATCGGTTGTGAATGCGCTTTCGGATGTGATGACCGTCGAGGTCGCCATGAATAAAGAGCTGTACCGCCAAAGTTTTTCGCGCGGTATTCCACAAGGGCCGCTTGAAAAAGTAGGCCCAACCCAAAATCGGCGCGGCACTTCGGTGATGTTTCACCCTGATGCACAAATATTTGGTGCCTTGCAACTGAAGCCGTCGCGCTTGTTGAAATTGGTGCGCTCAAAGGCCTACTTGTTTTCGGGCGTTGAAATTCGCTGGAAAACCGCTGTAAATGACGGGGAAACCCCCCTTGAGGCCGTGTTTCACTTCCCAGGCGGCTTGTCCGATTATTTGAACGAGCAATTGGCCAAAGTCACCACCTATTCCGAACGCCCTTTTGCAGGTAAAGTGTCTTTTCCCGAAAAATTCAACGTGCCAGGCTCGGTCGAATGGGCGATCAATTGGACGCCTGCACGCGATGGTTTTTTGCAAAGTTACTGTAACACCGTGCCCACCCCCGAAGGCGGCACCCATGAAAGTGGCTTTTGGTCGGCGATTTTAAAGGGCATTCGCGCTTACGGCGAATTGGTGAAAAATCGCAAAGCCGAAAGCATCACGCGTGACGATATGTTGGCGGGCGGTTGCGCGGTGATTTCGGTTTTCATCCGCGAGCCGCAGTTTGTGGGCCAAACGAAAGACAGGTTGGCAACTGATGAGGCCGCAAAATATGTTGAAAATGCCGTGCGGGACCATTTTGACACATGGCTGGCCAATGACACGAAATCAGCAGGCGCTATTTTGGATTTTTTGGTGCTGCGCGCCGAGGAACGCCTCAAGCGGCGCGCCGAAAAAGAGACTCAGCGAAAAACCGCCACAAAAAAGCTGCGTTTGCCCGGAAAATTGACTGATTGCACAGCGAAGTCACGTGCGGGCACCGAACTTTTCATCGTCGAGGGCGACAGTGCGGGTGGCTCGGCCAAAGGCGCGCGCAACCGCGAAAATCAAGCGCTTTTGCCGCTGAAAGGTAAAATCTTGAACGTGCTGGGCGCAGCCTCGAATAAACTCCATGAAAACAGTGAGATCCGCGATATTTGTGAAGCGTTGGGCGTGCAAATGGGCACCAAATTCAACGTGGATGATCTGCGTTATGATAAGATCATCATCATGACCGACGCCGATGTTGACGGGGCCCATATTGCGGCTTTGCTCATGACCTTTTTCTTCACGCAAATGCGCCCTCTGATTGACCGTGGTCATCTTTATCTGGCCTGCCCACCGCTTTATCGCCTGACCCAAGGGGCCAAACGACTTTATGTGTCAGATGATGCTGAAAAGGATTTACATTTAGGCCAAGGGATCGGTGGAAAAGGTAAAATTGACGTTCAACGTTTCAAAGGTTTAGGCGAGATGGACGCCAAAGACCTGAAAGAAACCACAATGGACCCCAACAGCCGCAAACTTATTCAAGTCACGCTTGAAGAAGATTTGCCGGGTCAAACCAGTGATCTGGTCGAACGGCTGATGGGTAAAAAACCTGAAATGCGCTTTCAATATATTCAAGAAAACGCGCGCTTTGTCGAAGATTTAGACCTTTAGTGCACCTTAGGCGATCCGTCCCGCCTCAAGGCGCACCACGCGGTCCATGCGCGCGGCCAGTTTCATATTATGAGTGGCAATTAGAGCAGAAAGGCCCGTTTCGCGCACCAGACGCATCAGCACCTCAAATACTTGATCCGAGGTTTCAGGGTCAAGATTGCCCGTTGGCTCATCAGCAAGTAAAAGCTTGGGGCCATTTGCAACCGCGCGGCAAAAAGCGACGCGCTGCTGCTCGCCACCCGATAGGGCTGCGGGGCGGTGATCGGCACGCGCCAACAGACCCATTTGTTCCAACAGATCGCTCGCTGTGCTTTTGGCCTGCTTTTGGCTTTGCCCGTTGACCAGTTGAGGCAGCATGATGTTTTCAAGAGCCGAAAACTCGGGCAAAAGATGGTGAAACTGATAGATGAAACCCACTTCGTGACACCGAATGGCAGTCCGCGCCCGGTCAGATAGGCCCAAAACCGAACGCCCATTCAGCCGCACATCGCCTGCATCGGGCGTATCTAGCAGGCCCGCGATATGCAGCAAAGTTGACTTACCTGCACCCGAGGGGGCTATCATCCCCACAACCTCACCCGCGTGCAGGGTCAGATCAACTCCACGCAAAACGGGCACCTGATGGGCCAGATACTTATTATAGGTCTTTTGCAATTGTGAAATTTCAAGCACGACGGTTTCATTCATAGCGCAATGCCTCAACAGGGTTAAGACGCGCAGCGCGGCGCGCGGGAAACAATGTCACAACAAAGGAAAGCCCAAGCGACAGCCCCACCGCCGAGGCCACATCTTGCCACAATAGTTTGGCAGGCAAAGCATAGATGCCCCGTACCGAAGCATCCCACGCCTCACCCCCAGAAAGGTAATCGACCAAGGCAAAAATAGGATCGATATAAAGCGCAAAGAAACAGCCAAGCAACACGCCCAAGACCGTCCCGATCAAACCCGTGGCCGCCCCGCAGATGAAGAAAATCCGCATTACCGCCCCCTCACTTAGGCCCATTGTGCGCAAAATACCAATGTCGCGGCCTTTGTTTTTAACCAACATAATCAAGCCAGACACTATATTCATCGTAGCTATCAGCACCAAAATCGACAAGATAATGAACATGACATTATCTTCCATTTTCAACGCCCGTAAAAAGCTAGAAGCGCCGTCTTTCCAAGTCCAAAGCAAAACATCCCCACCCGCCGCCGCTTGCAACGCGTCGGCATATTGGTCAATTTGGTCAGGCAAAGAGACCATCACCTCAATTTCATCTGCGATGCCTTCTCGGTTGAAAAAACTTTGCGCCTCGGTAAAGGGCAAGTAGACGCGGGTATGGTCAATATCATAGCGACCGGCCGAAAAAATATAGACGACAGGATAGCTTTTCACCCTTGGGCTGGTACCAAAGGCGGTTTTCACCCCGTCTGGGGCAATCAAACGCAGCTTATCGCCCACAAGTAACCCCAGTTCTTGCGCGATCCCCTGGCCGATAGCAATGCCGCTCGCAAACTGGGCCAAATCGCCTTTGGCATCGGCCCCTTGGCCAATACGCGGCAGGCTTGCTAGATTTTCTTGCGACATACCAAAGACTTGAGCACCTAAGTTACGGCCATTAGCGGTGACCATTGCCTGATCTTTGATGCCCGGGGCCGCGCGTAAGACGCCTGCCACCGCGCGCAAATTGTCGGCGACTTGAA
>DPZQ01000184.1 GCA_003536295.1 Rhodobacter sp.
CGCAATTTTTACATCAGGATGAGTTGTGTCAAAGGGTATGAAGAAGTGATGCGCGCCGGGCAATCCCCCTTTTGCGATCTGTACTAAGACAGATTGGATCAAGCCACGCATGGCGTTGTGCATCAGATTGCCATAATGAATTTGCTGTGACATGTTTATCCTTTTGTTTGACGCAACATAAAACATTTGAACCAAAAAGAAAGAGCGTTGCCGCCCTTTTTGCCAAATATCAATCGGTGCCCAGCTTAAAGATTGGGTTTGGCCTTTTGGGCATGGTATTTTATTCGAAACCGATGTGTGAGAGGTAAGATGCAAAGAATTCTTTTATTAGTCGCGATGCCAGAAGAGCTGCCAACTCCCCCAAACCCGGATATGATTTTGGTGCATATGGGCATTGGGAAAGTAAACGCCGCATGGCAAACGGTGCGGGCTTTGGAGCGCTACAAGCCAGATTTGGTGATCAATTTTGGCACGGCAGGTGTGGTTGTGCCAGAGATCAGGGGATTGGTTGAGGTGGGAGCCGCGTGTCAACGCGATATGGATGTGCGCGCCCTTGGGGTTGCCTTGGGTCACACCCCCTTTGAGGCCGACAGTCACCTGATCCGCTTTGCCAATAGCCTGCTGTTATGCGGTACGGGCGACAGTTTCGCCGCCAGTCGACCTGAACTGCCTTGCGATCTGGTGGATATGGAACTTTATGCGATTGCCAAAATTTGCCGCTCAGAACAGACGCCGCTCAGGGCCTTTAAATATATTTCAGATCAGGCGGATCACGCCGCCCCACAAGATTGGCGGTTGGCGCTAAACCACGCCGCTTTGGCCTTTTCTGCACGGGTACAACAGGGAATTTAGGGCTATTTTGTGCGGCTATAAATAAAATAAAGTATCCAAAAAGCCATGATGAGTAATGCAATTTTGAATATCATCTTGTCGCCTAATGTTGAATAAAGTGCCGGATTCTGTTGCCAGGCTCCGGCGGGCCCCGCCTTACGCGGCTAGGCGCAAGGACTTAGTTTCGGCGACTCGAACTGCTTACGCAGCCAAAGCCATTGCCGGAGCACGGTTGTCATTTGCAACTGTACAGATGGTCCGATAACGGTGGTACCTACCGAGCAAAAGCTGGCCCCTTTAGTCGTTCGTCGATCCTATTTCGACCCCATAGCCTCCAAATGAAGGGTGTTGGTGGAGTCGCCGGGTACCGCCCCCGGGTCCGATCCGATTATTACGGGTGCGTTTATCGCCATAGTCGAGGTTGCCCACAACAAACTCAATCTAGCCCCACAGAGATCATGATGCAAGGGGCGCTTTTTTGGTGCTACGCAATTTCGCTGTGATCTGCCCCTTGCCAAGCTTGTTTCAAAAGGTAGGATTGAAGTGATGAAATGAGGAGCAATCATGACCAAACTTGACCTGTCTTTTGTGCGCGCGCAGTTCCCTGCTTTTTCGCAGGCCAATTTTCAAGGTCAGGCCTTTTTTGAAAATGCTGGCGGCTCTTACCCCTGCGGGGCGGTGGTTGATCGTTTGCACCGATATTATTTGGACCGCAAAGTCCAACCCTATGCCCCTTATGGGGCCGCTCAGCGCGCAGGCGATGAAATGGACGAGGCGCGTGTGCGCTTGTCGGCGTTGCTTGGGGTGGCGGAAGATGAGCTGTCTTTTGGCCCCTCGACCTCGACCAATACCTTTGTGTTAGCTCAAGCGGTGCGCCAATGGCTTGCGGGCGTCAAAGGGGCGGCGATAGTGGTCACAAACCAAGATCATGAGGCTAACTCAGGCGTTTGGCGTCGTTTAGCCCAAGATGGCGGGATTGAGGTGCGTGAATGGCAGATTGACCCACAAACTGGCCACCTTGATCTGCAAGACTTGGAGAAGCTTTTGGCGGATGGTCGTGTGAAACTGGTTTGCTTTCCACACTGCTCGAATGTTGTGGCTGAGATTAACCCAGTCGCCGAGATTTGCACCATGGCGCGGGCGGCTGGTGCTTATACGTGCGTAGATGGCGTCTCTTATGCGCCGCATGGCTTTGCCAATGTGGGCGCACTTGGGGCGGATGTTTACCTTTTTTCGGCCTATAAGACCTATGGTCCCTATCAAGGAATTATGGTGGTTCGCCGCATTTTTGGGGCAATTTTGCCCGCGCAGTCGCATTTTTTCAATGCAGATACGTTATATAAACGCTTTACCCCATCGGGGCCCGATCACGCGCAAGTGGCGGCCTGTGCTGGGATGGTTGATTATATTGATGCACTTTTCAACCATCACTTTGGCCAAGTGGCAGCAAACGTAACCGCCCCCGTTGCGCGGTGCGAAGCGGTGCATGATTTGATGCGTGACCATGAAACGGAGCTTTTGCAACCGTTGCTTGATCATTTAGCTGCGCGTAATGATCTGCGCCTGATTGGGCCGCGCGCGGCCAACCTACGGGCCCCAACGGTCGCACTGGCGCTTGATAAGAGCGCCGAAGCCACAGCAAAAACCTTGTCATCCTTTGGCATTATGGCGGGTGGGGGCGATTTTTATGCTACCCGCCCGTTAAGCGGGATGGGAGTTGATATGGAGCATGGCGTGCTGCGGCTGAGTTTTGTCCATTACACCAGCCAAGCCGAAGTGACGAAGCTGATCACTGCCTTGGATCAGGTTCTT
>DPZQ01000213.1:0-25059 GCA_003536295.1 Rhodobacter sp.
GTGCCATCTTAAAATCCGTCGCGCAAGAGGTGCTGCCCGCAATGATCAAGGGGGCGATACTGATTGACTGCTCAACCGTTGATATTGAAAGCGCGCGCGTTGTCTCGACCCAAGCGCAGAATTTGGATGTTTTAACATTAGATGCGCCCGTCTCGGGCGGTATTTCTGGTGCGGCGCAAGGCACCTTAACCTTTATGGTGGGGGGCACCCAAGACGCATTCGCGCGGTGCGAGCCACTTTTTGAAATCATGGGCCAAAAGGCGGTCTATTGCGGCGATGCTGGCGCAGGCCAAGCGGCTAAAATTTGCAATAATATGATTTTGGGAGCCACGATGCTGGCCACCTGCGAAGCCTTTGCACTTGCCGATAAATTGGGTCTTACGCGCCAAAAGATGTTTGATGTGGTCTCAACCTCATCAGGAGCATCATGGTCAATCAATACCTATTGCCCTGCCACGGGCGTTGGGCCCGTGTCACCGGCCGACAATGGATATAAGCCAGGCTTCGCAGCCGCCCTTATGCTTAAGGATCTAAACCTAAGCCAAGAGGCAGCGCAAAAGGTTGATGCCGATACGCCCATGGGCGCGCTTGCCGCCACCCTCTACAAGAATTTTGTTGAAAACGAAGGCGGCGCGGCGCTTGATTTCTCGGCTATGTTGCCATTTTTTGAAAAGAAATCACGCACCCCTTCATAGGGCTGCGTGATCCTCAAGCATTATCTGCGCTGCTTTCCAGGCCAACATCATTGTAGGGCCATTGAGGTTTCCTGAGATTTGGTTGGGAAAGCTTGACGCATCAACCACCCGCAAACCGCCAACTCCATGCACCCGCAGTCGTGCATCTATGACCGCGCTGGCTGCATCGGGCCCCATGCGACAGCTGCAGGCCGGATGATAGACCGTGCCAGATCTTTCGCGAAAATCCGCTATAAGATTTGCATCGGATGTCACCATTGGACCAGGGCGCAGCTCTTGTTTAATGAATTTTGCCATTGGTCCCGCCGCAGCGATTTTGCGCAAGAACTTCACCGCATCCAACATTTCGGCCACATCCTGATCATTTGCAAAAACATTGGCATGAATGCGTGGCGCAACCAAGGGGTCAGCGCTAGCCAAAGTAATTTTACCTGTGCTGGTAGGGCGACAATTTGATAGGCCAATAGAAAGGCCCGAAAAGGGGTCAGGCGTTAAGATCGGCCGTTGTCCAGGCTTGGGCATCACAGTTGAAAATGCCTGAAAATACAGCTGCATATTGGGGCGCGCCAGATCAGGGTGGCTACGAAAAAACCCACCTGCATGGTTGATTGACTTGGCCAAGGGCCCGCGCCCAAGTAACAGGTACTCAATGCCCACTTTCAATTTACCCCACCAAGGACGCAAAATATTATTATAGGTCGGCACCATCATCTCATAGGTGTAGTTGATCCCCTGATGGTCAGACAAATGTGCGCCCACATTGGGATTATCAATCATAGGCGTGATGCCGAGGTCTGTTAAATTTGCACCAGGACCAATACCCGAAAGCTGCAAAATCTGAGGTGAATTCACAGCCCCCCCCGATAGGACTACCTCTTTTGCGCAATGCGCTTGATAGGTTTGCCCTCTGCTCGCAAACTCGACCCCAATCGCGCGCCCTTCACTAAACAATACCTTGGTGACATGCGCATACTTTAGCACACGCAAATTTTTGCGCGCCATAGCGGGACGCAAAAAGGCACGCGCGGTCGAATTGCGTCGACGGCCTTTGATGGTCATTTGATAATAACCCACCCCCTCTTGGTTGAGACCGTTAAAATCCGGATTATATGGCAAACCGCACTCTTTGCTGGCTGCCAGAAAGTTTTCGACAAGTGGGTGCAAATCTTTTTTATTGGCCGAGATGAACAAGGGCCCACCCTTGCCGCGGTAAGCGTTTTCGCCCGCCTCATTATCTTCAATAGCGCGAAAGGCGGGCAAGACATCATCCCAGCCCCAGCCTATATTGCCAGAAGCGCGCCACTCATCATAATCGGCCTGATGGCCACGAATATAGACCATCGCATTCACCGAGGACGAGCCTCCCAGAAGTTTTCCGCGTGGCCAGTAATCTTGCCGCCCCGCCAAACCTGGATCAGCTTCGGTCAAATAGCCCCAATTCACGGCGCGATCATAAAATAATTCGCCATAACCAAGTGGCATTTGCACGAAAAAGCGCCGGTCATCGCCCCCCGCTTCAAGCAAAAGTACCGAATAGCGCCCATTAGCCGTCAAACGTTCGGCCAGCACTGATCCCGCCGAACCCGCGCCCACAATTATAAAATCAGCCTTTAGATTTTGCAAAGTGTCCTCACTGCGATCTATAAAACCTGATAGCCCATTGAGCACAAGATGTCGCTGCGATCACGACATTAAATGTCGAAAATGACTAACGGCCCTTCCAAATAGGGTCGCGTTTTTCTGCGAAAGCCCGCGCTCCTTCCAGCTGGTCATCCGACGAATACAGCCTGTCGACGGTGGGCATAAGCCGTTTGGTGACTCGGTTTAGCGCATCTTGGAAGCGCATCGCCTCAGCCTCACGCACAACCTCTTTGATGGCGGCGTAAACTAAGGGCGGTCCACTTTCCAAAAGACGCGCCAATTCCCATGTCTTGGCCAAAAGATCTTGGGGTGCTGTAATTTCCTTAATCAGACCCCAGGCCTTAGCCTCATGCACATCAAACCAACGGCCCGTCAGCAACAGATCCATCGCCACATGGTACGGAATTCGTTTGGGCAGCTTGATCGAAGCCGCATCAGCCACAGTCCCCGAGCGGATCTCGGGCAAAGCAAAGGTTGCCGTGTCAGAGGCCATAATCAGATCGCACGAGATGGCCAGCTCCAACCCTCCCCCACAGCAAATTCCATTGACCGCTGCAATCACAGGCTTGTTAAGATTAGGCAGCTCTTGCAAACCACCAAAACCGCCGATGCCATAATCACCGTCCACCGCATCCCCCCCTGCGGCGGCCTTAAGATCCCACCCGGGGCAGAAAAACTTCTCACCCTCAGCGCGCATGATCGCCACGCGCAGACTGTCATCATCCCGAAAATCGCGAAACACCTGCCCCATGATGCGGCTAGTGATCAGATCAATCGCATTGGCCTTGGGCCGATTGAGCGTGACCTCTAAAATTCCGCCTTCGCGCCGCGTTAAGATCGGGCCTGTTGTTCTCATGTCCATTTAAGTCACCTTTCTGATCAAAGCATCCACTGCCACCGCCCCTTGGGCGCCCAGCATGACGGGGTTGATCTCAATTTCTTCAATAGTATTATCTGTTTCTATAAGATTTGCGATGGCCAAGGCCATACGCACAAAACTATCCACATCGGCGGTCGGCTTACCGCGATAGCCTGTCAAAGTTGGCCAAAGACGCAAGGTTTGAAGCCCCGCGCGCAGGCTTAGGTCTGTTGCAGGCAAAATAACGGTGACCGTGTCAGCTAAAAGCTCGGCCAAAACACCACCAAAGCCCAGCGTCATGGTCACCCCATAGATCGGGTCGCGCCGCACCCCAATCAAAAGCTCGGCCAAGGCGCCGGCGACCATCTCTTCCAGCAAATAGCCGCTGGCGCCCAAAATCGGATCTTGACCGTTTAGGTCATTTAAATGCAGCCGAACGGCCCCCACTTCGGTCTTGTGGGCAAAACCTAACCCCTTAAGCGCAAAGGGCGGCGTCAAGTTTGCAACGTGAGGGAGCAGCGTGGCGAGGCTTGGGGCGCTGACGCCCTTTGGCACCAAAATGCCTGCTTGTGTCAACAGGGCTTTGGCCTGATCTTCGCCCAACAAATGGCTTTCGCCGAACGCCAGCGGAGCAAACGGTCGCCAGCCTTTGTCTGACGCAGGCGTTTGCGCAGCCTTAATGGCACCCAGTGCCGCCTCTAATCCCATCAAAGGCGCGATGCCCCGTTCGATCAGCGCAATGGCACGTTCTTCATCGAAATTCTCGGGTAATGAGGCCACAGGAAAGGCGGGTTTGCCCAAAGATTGCCCTGCCGCAATCACCGCATCAAGTGCCGGCTGATAGCTAGACGGGTCACACCGATCAGGGCGGGGAGGGTCAATGATGTAAATCCCCACATCATAAGCCGAAAGCATTGTGGTAAAAACATCGGTAGTGCGGGGCCCATCACCCCATATAAAAGTGTTGTAATCCAATGGATTAGATATATTAACAATAGGGCCTAATATCTCAGACAGCCGCGCTGATTGTGCCTGCGGGAGGGGCTCAAATCCTAAGTGATGGCTTGCCGCTAGATCAGCCACCAAGCCCGCTTCACCACCAGAGCATGATAAAGAACAAAGCCGCGGCCCTATCATTGGGCCATAACAGTGAAAGATTTTCAACGTCTCCAACATATGGTCTAATGAGGTAACTTCTGCCACGCCCGCTTGGCGCAAAAAGGCAGATGAGGCTACGCCCCCCCCAGCCAGCGACGCAGTGTGCGAGGCCGCCGCTTGGCGGGACGCTTCGGTCTTACCCGACTTCAGACAAACAATTCCCTTGCCCGCAAGGCGCGCGGCCTCGGCCATCGCAGCAAAGGCGGCAGCATCATCAAACCCTTCGACATAAAGCCCAAGGGCGGTAACACGCGGATCGGCCAAAAGCGCGCTTGAAAGTTCGGCCAAACCAATTTGCGCCGCATTACCCAAACAGGCCACATAGGCCACGGGTAACCCCCGCGTTTGCATGCTCAAATTGATCACAATATTTGACGATTGCGACACAAGGGCCACGCCTTTCTCTACAGGCCGTCCACCATGCTGATCAGGCCACAAAAGCGCGCCGTCCAAATAGTTAATCACGCCGTAACAATTGGGCCCCAAAATGGGCATTTTACCCGCAGCTTGCACCAATTTATTTTGCAGATCGGCTTCGCCCGCCTCAGCCCAGCCTGCAGCAAAGCAGACTGCCCCACCCGCACCCATATCAGAAAGGGTCTTTACAACCTCAACCGTCGCATGGCGGTTCACGCCAATAAAGCTAGCGTCAGGGGATTGGGGCAGATCTTGCAAACGGGTAAAGGCCGCAATACCGCCTATATGCGATTTATGAGGATGCACGGGATAAATCTGTCCCGCAAATCCCATTTTTTGGCATTGCTTAATCACATTTTCAGCCCAAACCGATCCCATTACAGCGATCGAACTTGGGCGCAACAATCGCCCCAAATCATTCATATTTAGGCCCCCAAGGGACGCAAAAGTTCGCGCGCAATAATATGGCGCTGAATTTCCGAAGTGCCATCCCAAATACGTTCAACCCGCGCATCGCGCCAAAAACGTTCCAGCGGCAGATCGTCCATCAGCCCCATGCCACCATGAATTTGAATGGCGCGATCGGTGACACGGGCCAGCATTTCCGTGGCATATAGTTTGGCCGAGGCAATTTCGCGGTTGGCGGGCAGCCCTTGATCCAAGCGCCAAGCCGAGGCCAGCGTTAGGTAATCGGCTGCATCGATTTCGGTTAGGCTATCGGCCAACTGAAAGCCAACCCCTTGGAATTTACCGATCGCTTGGCCAAATTGTTTGCGGCTTGCTGCATAGTCGACCATCATATCAAAAACACGGCGCGCGCGCCCCACGCTCATAGTAGCTACCGTAATGCGGGTGGCGTAAAGCCATTCGTTCATAACCGCAAAGCCACCGTCAACCTCGCCCAAAACCTGCGCATCTGGCAAACGACAATTGTCGAATTCCAAGATCATGTTCTTATAGCCCCGGTGACTGACCGACTTATAACCGTCGCGGATAGTAAAGCCTTTGGTCCCACGGTCGACCAGAAAGGTGGTGATTTTCTTTTTGGGGCCAGCGTGAGTTGCCTCTTCGCCAGTAGCGACAAAAACAATGACGAAATCAGCATGTTCCGCCCCAGAGATAAAATGTTTAGTTCCATTAAGCACCCAGTCCGTGCCATCACGACGCGCGTTAGTCTTCATGCCGCGCACGTCCGAGCCTGCATCAGGTTCGGTCATGGCCAAAGCGTCCATTCGTGCGCCGCGCACCGCGGGCTTTAGATATTGCGTGATCTGATCACCTTTGCAGGCCATCAAAATATTTTGCGGACGGCCAAAGAAATGCGTAAGCGCCATTGAGCCGCGCCCGAGTTCGCGCTCAACAAAGGCGAACTCCAAATGACTAAGCCCCGCGCCGCCCACGGATTCGGGGAAATTACAGGCATAAAACCCAAGGTCTAAAACCTTGGCTTTTATGTCAGCAGCAATTTCTGTAGGCACATAGCCAAGGTCTTCGACCAATTTCTCATGGGGGTAGATCTCTTTTTCAACAAAGCTGCGCACAGTTGAAATGATCATTTCTTGTTCAGCAGAGGGGGAGAAATCCATCAGTTTTTCCTTTGTCCAACCGAACGGCCCGCGGTATCGGGACGGGCTAGCGCGCTATGCAGTTGTGTCAGTGCACTAAGTTTTTCCAAAACCTGTGACGCTGCGGCGCAGGTCTTGCCCTCAGCCATATTAACGTGCAAAAGCATCTGCTCAACACTGGCCACAACCTGGTCACCACGCATAATACGCACAAAAATATGCGCCCGCTTTTCATCCGATGCCAGTATTTGAACCGTACCAAGCAAATGATCCCCCAGCTTGGCTTCACCCAAATGCATGATATGGGTTTCTGCCGTGTAATAGCTAAAGCCCGTTTTCACATAATCTAAATCAGCTCCGATAAGCCGCAAAAACGCATCCACAGTATCGGATGAGGCAAACAAATAACGGCTTTCCGTCATATGCCCATTATAATCAATCCACGAAGGTAAGACCTGCATTTGGTGCAACGCCAAGGGCCCTTCGGCTTTCGTGTCTTGGGCAAAAAACTGTTGTTTTTGCCGCGCATCATGTTCGCGCAGCACTTTACCAGCACCCCAATTGCGGTCTTTTAAGGCCCTTAAGAAGCCGATTAAATTGCTGTCACGAATACGCTCTAATTCGCGGATACTATATTGGCCCGATTGCGCGTCAGACTGGCCTGCAATTAGGTCGACCAATTCATCATTAAATTCAGGTACATCAGTTAACTTGGTCCAAGGCCAAGACAGGCAGGGGCCAAATTGGGCCATGAAATGTTTCATCCCCGCCTCACCGCCGGCCACGCGGTAGGTTTCAAAAAGCCCCATCTGCCCCCAGCGCAGGCCGAAGCCCATGCGGATTGCTTCATCTATTTCTTCAGTGGTCGCAATACCATCTTTGACCAGCCAAAGCGCCTCGCGCCAGACGGCCTCTAAAAAGCGGTCGGCAATATGGGCGTCAATTTCTTTACGCACATGCAAAGGAAACATGCCAATTTCACGCAAGATCAGTTTCGCGCGTTCGATAGCAACCAGATCCGAAGCGGGCGAAGGCACAACTTCCGCCAGCGGCAAAAGATAAACGGGGTTAAAAGGGTGGGCCACAAAGATCATCGCGGGATTGGCCATCCCCTCTTGCAACTGAGAGGGTTTGAAGCCACTGGTTGATGATCCGATCAACGTATCAGGGCATATTTGTTGGATTTGGCGAAAGACTTTATGTTTCAACTCTAACCGCTCAGAAACGGATTCTTGGATATATTCCGCTCCCTCAACAGCTTCGGTGATAGATTTGGCAAAGCGCAACATCCCTTCGGGGGGCATGGGCACATCGCTTAACGCAGGCAAGGCGGCTCGGGCGTTTGCCATGACTTCGGCGATTTTGCGTTCGGCTTCAGGATCTGGATCAAAGACCGAAACATCCCAGCCATTTAACAAAAATCGTGCCGCCCAACCACCGCCTATAACCCCGCCGCCAATAATCGCTGCCTTGCGTGCCATGATTAATCCTTTCTTGGGGCTAGACCCTATACTCGTGCCAATGGCGCGCGTTTTTCCAATTTTAATCGAGTACGCACTTCTGCAGGGGTGATAACCCGCGCGCCTATGCTTTCAATCAACGTAACCGCACGCTCTACCAATTGGGCATTGGTCGCCAATACGCCCTTATCTAGCCAAAGATTATCTTCCAGTCCAACGCGCACATTGCCCCCCGCCAAAACTGAGGCTGCGACATAGGCCATCTGGTTGCGTCCAAGGCCAAAAGCACTCCATTGCCAGTCAGATGGCACATTATTTACCATCGCCATAAAAGTGTTCAAGTCATCGGGCGCGCCCCATGGCACGCCCATGCAAAGCTGCACCAACACAGGATGCGGGATAACCCCTTCTTTGACCAATTCCTTGGCCAGCCAAAGATGGCCTGTATCAAAAGCCTCTATCTCAATGCGAACGCCCGACTTGTTCATACGCACCGCCATGTCTCGCAACATGCCTGGTGTGTTAACCATTACATAATCGGCCTCGTTAAAATTCATCGTGCCGCAATCTAAGGTGCAAATCTCGGGGCGGCATTCAACCACATGGGCCACGCGTTCGGCCGCACCGGCCATGTCCGAGCGTGCGCCCATTGCCCTCATCGCTTCGGTGCCATCAAAGTAAATATCACCCCCCATACCAGCCGTCAGGTTTAAAACTACATCGACAGCACTGTCGCGAATACGTTCGGTGACTTCGCGGTAAAGGGCGGGGTCGCGTGCGGGTTTGCCCGTTTCAGGATCGCGCACATGGCAATGCACTACAGCAGCACCTGCGCGCGCCGCGTCGATGGCACTGTTCGCTATTTGTGCAGGGCTGCGCGGTACATGGGGGCTGCGGTCTTGCGTGCCGCCAGAGCCCGTGACAGCACAGGTGATAAAGACTTCGCGATTCATAGCAAGCGGCATAGTTTACTCCCATATTTTTTCAAAACTTATCAGGCTTGTGCGGGTCTGCTTAACAGTTTACGAAATTTTTATGACAAAAACCGCAACTATTTTTGATTCCAACCCCCAAACTCTGACAATAGCGGTTTTGGTGCTGCCACACTCATCCATCCTTGAGGTGGCCAGCACACTTGACCCGATGCGTAACGCCAACCGCCAAGCTGGGCGCGACCTTTTTCGCTGGCACGTCGTGTCGATCGACGGCGCGGCCGTGCCCTTGACCTGCGGGATAGAGCTCCCCTCGCAAGGGCCCTTGCCCATTGCCCTCAGTGCAGATGTTTTGATCGTGATCGCGGGCTTTCGACAGGCCGAGGTCGCAACGCGCCCGCTGATACAAGAGCTGCGCCGTATCGCGCCTCGCTTTTTGGCGATAGGTGGGATTGATGCAGGCCCTTGGGTCTTGGCGCGCGCAGGACTTTTGAATGGCTACCGCGCCACCGTTCATTGGGAAGATCTAGAAGATCTTGCCAATGCCCACCCCAAGATCGAGGTTTTGCCCAATCGCTTTGTAATCGACAAAAACCGCTTTACAGCCGGGGGGGCCACACCTGCCTGCGATATGATGCTGCATCTCATCGCCACACGGTTTTCGCAAAGCTTGGCGCGGCAAGTCGCCGCTTCATTCATAACCACAATGCGTGCGGGGCACGAAGGACAAACTCAGCATGACAGCGCCTCAGCCCACTCGCCCAAGCGCGGGCTTGATCCGCGAGTTCTGAGCGCTGTTGCGCTGATCGCAGATAATCTTGAAAGCCCCATTTCCACAGGCCAAATGGCGCGCTCCTTGGGACTGTCGGCACGTCGTCTTGAAAGTCTGTTTGCCAAAGACCTTGACACCACGCCCGGCGCTTTTGCCTTAAACCACCGTTTAAGTGCAGCGAGGCGCATGATCACCGACACCCACCATAATCTAACCGAGGTGGCCTTGCGCTGCGGTTTTTCTAGCGCGTCGACCCTTTCGCGCGCGTTTAAGCGGAAATATGGCACTGCCCCTAGCGCTGCAAGGCACAGCTAAAAAGCGCTTCATGCAGGCTTAGCCTATAAAAGGCCTCGCCCATTAAGCAAAGGTTTAACCCCCGGCATTCGGCCTCGAAAGGCCGTGTAAAGGGCGGTGGCATCTTGGCTGCCGCCTTTTGACAAGATAAACTCCTCCAGCCGCCGGGCGGTTTCAGGGTCGAACGGATCGCCGGCCTCTTCAAAGGCGGCAAAAGCGTCTGCGTCCATCACTTCGGACCACATGTAAGAATAATAGCCCGACGAATAGCCGTCGCCCGTAAAAATATGCGCAAAATGCGGCGTTGCGTGGCGCATGGTAATGGCTTTCGGCATGCCTAATTGATTGAGCACTGTCGTCTGCATCTGCATCGGATCACTGGGGCTCGGCCCTTCGTGAAAGGCCAAATCCACAAAGGCGCTGGCCAAAAATTCTACCGTCGCAAAGCCCTGATCATACGTCCCCGCCGCCAAAAGCCGTTCTAACATATCTTCGGGAATTGGTGCGCCAGTTTCTACATGGCGCGCATGTTTGGCCAAGACTTGCGGCACCTCAAGCCAATGTTCGTAAAGCTGGCTGGGCAGTTCCACAAAATCGCGCGCAACCGAGGTTCCCGAGACGAACCCATAGGTCACATCCGACAGCATTTGGTGCAAAGCATGGCCAAATTCATGAAACAGTGTACGTGCATCATCATAAGACAGCAAACAAGGATTGCCCTTGGCAAAGTTGCAAATATTCACCACGATCGGCCGTTGATCACCACCAAGCTTGCGCTGACTCCGCATCGCAGAACACCAAGCACCCGACCGTTTTGAGCTGCGCGCGTAATAATCACCAATAAAAACAGCCACATGAATGCCACCTCTGGTCACTTCCCAGGCGCGCGCATCGGCATGGTAAAGCGGTATATTCAAGGGACAAAACTCTAGCCCGAACAGACGATTGGCACAGTCAAACGCTGCATCTATCATTGCGTCTAGCGATAAATAGGGTTTAAGAACGGCCTCGTCCAAATCATGCAGCCCCTTGCGGCGTTTTTCCGCATAATAGCGCCAGTCCCAAGGTTTCAGGTCACTATCGCCAATATCATCTTGCATCATCTCCGCTAAAATCGCCGCGTCTTCCAAGGCCTTGGCGCGGGCAGGTTCCCAAACGCGCATCAACAGAGTGCGCACAGCCTTTGGGGTTTTAGCCATTTCAGGTTCTAGCTTAAAGTCAGCAAAGCTTTTATAACCTAAAAGCTTGGCACGTTCTTCGCGCAGTACCAGAATTTCTGCAGCAATAGCGCGGTTATCATGGGCATTGCCATTCGCGCCACGCGCGCGCCACGCATCAAAGGCCCGCGCGCGTAGCGCACGATTAGGCGAAAACTGCAAAAATGGCACGATCAGTGATCGGTTTAACGTCACAACGGCCTCTAAACCACGCTCTTGCCCTGCAGTGCGTGCGGCATCGGCTACAAAATCAGGTAAATCTCCCAGATCTTTGGCCAGTAATGGCATATGCCAAGCACGCTCATCAGCCAACAGATTTTGGCTAAACTCGGTACCCAAAACCGCCAAACGGGATTTCACATCAGTCATGCGCTGGGCCTTTGCCCCTGGAAGGCGCGCACCCGAACGGATGAACATTCTCTGATAAAGCGCTAGCACACGCACCTGCTCTGGTGTCAGGTCAAGCCTGTCTCCTTGCAAAACCAGCGCCTCAATACGCGCAAATAACATTTTATTATTAACTACTTCTGACGAAAAATCGGAGAGTAGCGGCGCAAGGTCGCGCTGCAAAGTTTCGCGTGCGTCTGTACTGTCAGCGCTGGCCAGGTTGAAAAATAAGCCCCCGACACGATCAAGAAGATCTTCGGCCTGCTCAAGCGGTTCAATCACATTTGCGAAGTTAGGGGCCGATGGGTCGGTCGCTATTTGAGCGATATTAGCGCGGGCTTGGGCCAAGGCTTCGTCAAAGGCAGGGCCAAAATCTGTGTCTTCGATTTTGCGAAAGGGTGGCAGGCAAAAGGGGCCAGACCAGGGGGCGGTTAAAAGGTTGGTCATATGCGCTCCTATTTATGGGCTTGAGCAAGAGTGATTTCTGGACCGGCGCCACGGCAAACGGGGCAAGCACTATCTGGGCTCAGAAAAATGACGCGGCTTTGGCCATAAAGCGCATCATAAATGAACAGCCGCCCACGCAGGGTTTGGCCTGCCTGCGACAGATGTTTGACCGCCTCGGTGGCCATCATCGCCCCCACGACCCCAGGCAAAGGCGCCGCAACCCCAGCAATGGCGCAGTTCGGCACAAGCTCTGGAGAGGGTGCAGTAGGAAAGACGCAGGCATAACAAGGCCCACCACGCGCAGGGTCATAAAGGCTAATTTGCCCTTCCCACTGGGTGATTGCGGCGGAAATCAGGGGTTTTTTCAGAAGAACAGCAGTTTCATTGATCAAGTATCGGGTCGCAAAATTGTCGCTGCCATCTAAAATAAGATCGTAATCTTCCAACAAGGCCTTGGCGTTTTCCACCGTTAGTCGACGTTTATAGGGGCGCACCTCGATAAACGGGTTCAGCGCAGTCATCGCCAATTGCGCCGAGCGCACCTTGTCAACTCCAATGCGGTCATCGGTATGAATAACTTGTCGCTGCAGGTTTGAGGCTTCGACTATGTCATCGTCCACAACGCCCACAAGTCCCACGCCACTGGCTGCCAGATAAAGCAACGCAGGCGCCCCTAAACCACCCGCACCAATCACCAGCACTTTAGCTTCCTTTAGGCGTTTTTGTCCTGGCCCTCCAATTTCACGCAGCATGATATGGCGCGCATAGCGGTTTAACTCAGCCTCAGAGAAAGCACCTTTTTTGGGGGGGGGCTTGGCATGGTGTCCTGCCCGTTTGCGCAGCGCTGAAAGCCCGCGTCCATACGCCACAAGGCACAACAAAACTGCACCCAAAACCAGATAACTGTTATAGTCGTGCCAAAAACTCTGCATCAGGTCCGTCCAGTTGACCCAAAGCCCCCAGCACCGCGTGCGCTTGGGCTTAGGCTGTCGGTCAGTTCAAAGGTCGCACTTGTAACGGGGGCGATAATTGCTTGGGCAATGCGGTCTTGATGCGAGATGTGAAAGGGCTCTTGCCCAAGATTGATCATAATTACCCCCACCGCACCGCGATAATCCGTATCAATCGTGCCCGGCGCATTGAGTAAACTCACACCATGTTTAAGCGCCAGCCCCGAACGAGGGCGGATCTGCATTTCATAGCCTTCTGGAATTTCAACCAAAAGGCCAGTCGGGATCAACCGCCACTCTGACGGTGCCAAGGTCAGGCCTTGGGCACGATCCGGCTCGGAAAAGTTGGCCCGCAGATCAGCGCCCGCAGCCCCCAAGCTTGCATAATGGGGCAGATCCCCGCGTGGATCTGCATCCTTGTCCCAAGCAAGCTTAACGGTTACTGGCATTGCGCCCCTTGTTATGTAATTTTCTCAAGGCGTTCTTTCGACATTTCGCCTGGAACAATTGTAATGGGAATCGGCAAGCTAGCCGAATTGCGCGACATTTGCGTGACCAAAGGACCCGGACCCGACTTTTCATTGCCCGCTCCCAAGACCAAGACGCCAATTTCCGGATCTTCTTGCACTTGAGCCAAAATCTCAACCGCAGGGTCGCCTTCGCGAATTACAAGCTCGGGATCAATCCCTTTTCGATCGCGCATCCATTTAGCAAAAACTTCAAAATGCGCTTCGATCCGCTCACGCGCTTCAGCGCGCATCAGCTCTGCAACCCCTTGCCAATGTTGGAATTCATCCGGGGGGATGATTGACAAAATGGTCACACCTGCCCCTGTGCGCGACGCCCGCATCGCAGCATAGCGCATGGCATTCAAACATTCACGACTATCATCTAGCACAACTAAAAATTTGCGCATTTAGCACCTCGCATTCCTAAAAGATCATGGCCTATCAGTTCGAAAACAGCAAGTATTGCCGGACATGATTAGCAGAATTTTCCTTTAAGATGCTTGCGAGCCTAACCGCGGATCATTCCTATAATATCATAGACCTGATCCACTACTGGCCGCGCGATGGCGTTGGCCTCTTGTGCGCCTTTTTCCAAAATACGGTCGATTTCGGCAGGATCTTTCATCAATCGCTGCATTTCTTTAGAAATAGGGGCAAGTTTGGCAACAGCCAAATCTGCCAAAGCAGGCTTAAACTGACCAAACAGCGAGCCGCTATAAAGGTCAATCACGCCCTGAGGCGTCATGTCGGCGAGCGCCGCATAAATATTCACCAAATTACGCGCCTCAGGGCGATTTTTTAGACCGCTTAAGGTCTCTGGCAAAGGCTCGGTATCAGTTTTGGCTTTACGAATCTTTTTGGAAATCATGTCCGCATCATCAGTTAAATTGATGCGCGACTGATCAGAGGGATCGGATTTCGACATTTTCGATGTGCCATCGCGTAGCGACATCACACGTGTGGCGGCCCCTTCGATGATAGGCTCAACAATCGGAAAAAAATCAACCCCGAAATCATTATTAAACTTGGCAGCAATATCGCGACAAAGCTCAAGGTGTTGTTTTTGATCTTCGCCCACAGGCACATGCGTGGCCCGATAAGCCAAAATATCGGCGGCCATCAAGGCAGGGTAAGCAAACAACCCTAACGAGACATTTTCACTGTTTTTTCCAGCTTTATCCTTGAACTGCGTCATGCGTGACATCCAGCCCATGCGAGCCACACAGTTGAAAATCCAACCCAATTCGACATGAGCGGAGACTTGGCTTTGGTTAAATAAAATTGATTTCGTGGGATCAATCCCTGAGGCAATAAAACCTGCCGCCGCCTCACGCGTGGCGTGGCGCAGCTTTTGGGGGTCCTGCCAGACAGTGATAGCATGCATATCAACCAAGCAATAGATCGTTTGAATGCCTTCATCTTGCTTTTGAACAAAACGCTTAAGCGCTCCCAAATAATTGCCTAAAGTCAAACCGCCAGAGGGCTGTATACCTGAGAAAATCCGCGCGGCGCGGTTTGGTGGTGCGGGGGTGGCCAAAGCGGCAGTATCTGACATTATGGGCTCCGGTTATTTTAGTTGCACTTTCGCCATATCGTTGAGACAAGCAACCGTCAATCTCCCCGAGACAAATGGGGCACAAATCGCGACGTGAATTTAAGGAAAAGCCGATGGATCAGAATGAGAACCATTCACCTCTTAATCAATTACCTTGGATTGTTTGGGCTCTAGCACTGCCTGTAATCGCGATGGAGCTTGTGTTGGGGTTGGCTGATATTGGCCTTGTGGGCGGACCGTTTGGCAGCGCTTGGCGTATAGATGCTTTACAGCGCTTTGCATTTTCACCCGATTTAATGCGCGCAATGTGGCAAGTGGGTCAGTTTCCGATCACCGAAATGATCCGACCCTTAAGCTACTTTGCCGTGCATAGCAGTCTGACCAATGCAATTTTCGCGGTGGTCTTGCTGTTGGCGCTAAGCAAAATTGTGGCTGAGGTTTTTACCCCTTGGGCAGTAGCGACGATTTTTTTTGGGGCGGGCATCGGCGGAGCAGTGATATACACCTTGGTTCCAACCATCCACAGCCCACTTTATGGGGCGTATCCGTCGGTTTATGGCATGATCGGGGCCTATACATTCTTACTTTGGGTGAATTTAGCTGCTGTAGGTGAGCGCAAATCCAGCGCTTTTTCGCTGATTGGCATGCTTTTGGGCATTCAGCTTTTGTTCGCCATCATTTTTGGCGGAAATATGGAATGGACAGCCGAGATTTCGGGCTTTGTCATCGGCTTTTTACTGGCCTTTGGCTTTAGCCCTTTACGCTGGCATGATCTTTCAAAACATATCAAACGCCGCTAACGGCGCAAAAGACGCCCTAAGTCATTGAGGCGAAAAGCCCCAAACATTAGGCCTGCAAGCCCGTAGCTGGTCATACCGCCAAACACCAAAGCAAACAGCGCCAAATAGCGCCAGCTCTGCTGCGTGATCATTTCCTCTAAAGGCTGATAGATCACAGCCAAGACCAAAAGCATCGCAAAACAAGCCAAAATAATGCGCGGCAAGCGGTCAAGCAGGCGTGCGTCCAACTTGGCGGCATCGCCCATTTTGCGTGCGCCACGCCATAATTGCATCACCATCACCCAAGCCGAAAAGGACGTGGCAAAGGCCGAGGCTAAAAACCCAATGATAGGCATAAAGCTAATGGCCAAGCCTGCATTCACCAACATAGACATGACCGCATAATGAAAGGGCCGGCGGGTGTCTTCTCGGGCGTAATATAGGGGCTGCAGGACTTTTTGCAGCACAAAAGCTGGCAGGCCCACACCATAAACGGCCAAGGCAAGAGCCGTACTTTTAGTGTCAGCCGCATCAAAAGCACCACGCTCATAAAGTACACTTACCAAAGGGTGTGCAAGCGCGACCAGCGCCACCGCAGCAGGCAATGTCAAGATTAGCGCAAATTCGGTCCCGCGGTTAAAGCTGTCCCGACCACCCGCCTCGTCCCCAGCGCTCAAACGACGCGAAAGGTCGGGTAAAAGCACCACGCCTATGGCAATGCCAACAACCCCCAAAGGCAGCTGATAAAGCCTGTCCGCATAAGATAGCCACGCCACTGCACTTTCGGTAAAGCTAGCTACTTGGCGCCCCACCAAAAGATTAATCTGCATCACACCACCCGCCAAAACCGCAGGTGCGGCTATAAGGGCAAGGCGCTTTAATTCAGGCGTCAGCCTTGGGCGCTTGATCTGCAAGCGAAAACCTGCGCGCCGCACCGCGTAAAGCATCAAACTGAGTTGCGCCACACCCGTCAGCGGCACCGTAATAGACAAAGCATAGCCCATGTCCCACCCAATATGGTGCGCAAGGACCATGGCTAAAATGAACATCACATTCATCAAAACGGGTACGAATGAGGTTTCGGCAAAACGGCCAAACCCGTTTAATACCCCGGATAAAAGGGCCACTAATGAGATAAAGAAAATATAAGAAAAAGTAATGCGCCCAAACGAGACGGCTAAATCAAACCGCGCATCCCCAACAAAGCCCGACGCCATTAACCATACCAAAGCAGGCATCAAAAAACTGCCCAAAAGCGTGAAAATAGCCAAAACCCCCGCCAGCCCACTGAAGGCGTCACTGGCAAATCCTTGGGCACCTTCTTTGGCCTGAAGTTTCTTTGAAAACATAGGTACAAAGGCCATGTTAAAAGCCCCTTCGGCAAAGAAGCGCCGAAACATATTTGGCAGAGAAAAGGCGATCAAAAAGGCTTCGGCTACAGGGCCTGTGCCCAAATAGGCGGCCATCAACATATCGCGCGCGAAGCCAACGGTGCGGGAGCCCAGGGTCCAACCGCCAACGGTCACGAAACTTTTCATTAGTCTGATCGGTTTCATAAATTTGCCCGTTTGACGCCATCAAGGATCGCTTGACGCAATTTTTTATCTAAGGCTTCTTGGCGTGATTTAGCATGAAGCTTCAAACCAAACATGTCCTTAACATAGAATGTATCCACCACCTGCGCACCAAAAGTCGCAATCACAGCACTGGCAATATAAATATTATTGCCAGCCAAAGTACGAGTTAGATCAAACAGTAGACCTGGTCTATCGCGAGTGTCGACCTCGATGATAGTGTATATGTCAGAACCCTCATTGTCGAACATGATATGGGTGGGGAACCGAAAGGCACTTTCACGTTTTTTGACCTTGTCACGGTCGGCAAAGGCCTCACGCGGCAACACCTCACCCGCTAGGGTGCGGTCAATCATTTTTGACATGCGCGGCAGCTTTTCGGCCTCATAGGGTTTCCCATCTGCGTCTTGGATCCAAAAGGCGGCGGTCGCAAAACCATCTTTGGAAGTATATGTGCGAGCGTCGACTATATTGGCCCCTACCAAGGCCAAAGCCCCCGCAAGGCGCGAAAAGATCCCCGGGTGATCAACAAGCGCAAAGCACGCGCGGGTCGCGTCACGGTCGGGGTCAGGGCGCAAGGCGACGCGAATTTCGTCTTCACCCAAATCGCGCAACAGGCCCGCAAATGCCAAATGACTTTCCGTGGAAAGCCCCTGCCAATAGGGCGCATAATGGCGACCAATTTCCGTTTCAACTGCGGCAGACTTCCAATCTGAAAGCCCCAACAAAAGAAGTGCTTTCGCATCATCCTCGCGGTGTTCACGGTTGATGCTTTCAAGCCCATTTTCGAGAGCCATGGCCGTGTCAGAATAAAGCTGACGCAGCAACATGGCTTTCCAATTGTTCCAAGTAGCAGGCCCAACGCCGCGGATATCACAAACCGTTAAGACTGTGATCAAATCCAACCTTTTGCTAGTTTTCACGGCCTTGGCAAAGTCTCGCACCGTGCGCGGGTCTGAGACATCACGTTTTTGCGCCATGTCTGACATCAGCAAATGATAGCGAATCAGCCATTCAACCGTTTCAGATTCGTCAGAATTTAGCCCTAAACGCGGACAAATCCGCCGCGCCAACCGCGCGCCCAAGATCGAATGATCCTCGGGGCGACCTTTGCCTATATCATGCAGTAAAAGCGCCACAAAGATTACTTTACGATTGATTTCTTTGGCCATGATTCCGCTTACCAGCGGCAACTCTTCAATCAATTCGCCGCGCTCAATCTGGGCAAGAGCGCTGATGGTTTGGATCGTATGCTCATCAACCGTATAGTGATGATAGACATTAAATTGCATCATTGCGACGATGGCTTCGAATTCGGGAATAAAGGCCCCTAAAACACCCAATTCATTCATCCGTCGCAAACCACGTTCCGGATTGCCATGTTTTAACAACAGATCCATGAAAATTTCGATTGCCTCAGGATCATTGCGCAAATCGTCGTCGATCATTTCGAGATGGCCTGCAATCAGGCGCATGACATTGGGGTGGAGCAGATAGCCTGTGCGCAACGCCTCGGCAAAGATGCGCAAGACATTGCGTTTTTCGGCCAAAAACTGCACTGCATCAGGCGTATCAATGCGTCCTTGAACCAGATGAAACCCATAGCGCAGCTTTTTGTTACGTTTGAAAAAGCCTATGATGCCAGCCGCTTTTTTGACGTGACGGGCCTCAAGCTCTGTGAGAAAGACCCGAGTTAATTCACCAACTTTGGTGGCTTGGCGGAAATAATCTTGCATGAAAAACTCAACCGCCCGCCGACCCGAGCCATCAAGATAGCCCATGCGCGCGGCCACTTCTACTTGCATGTCGAAAGTAAGCTGATCGACAGCACGTCCACCCAGATAATGCAGATGGCACCGCACAGTCCATAAAAAATCTTCGGCCCGCGCAAAGGATAAGAATTCATCTTGTGCCAAAAGTCCTGCTTTGACTAAACCTTCGGCGCTTTGCACTCGGTGCAAATATTTTCCAATCCAATAGAGCGTTTGCAGATCTCGCAGGCCGCCTTTGCCTTCTTTGACGTTAGGCTCGAGCACATAGCGTTGCCCACCTTGGCGCTTATGGCGCTCTGCACGTTCTTTTAGCTTGGCCTCGATAAATTCTGCCCCCGTGTCTTTGAACAGGTCAGACCATAGTTTTCGATCCAGCGTTTGTGCGGTTTCGAAGTGGCCCACGATGAAGCGCTGTTCAAGCAACGAGGTGCGAATGGTCACATCCACACTTCCCAAACGTACACAGTCCAAAACCGTGCGCGTCGAGTGACCAACCTTAAGCTTCAGATCCCAAAGAATATAAAGCATGCTTTCAATGACAGAATCAGCCCAAGGTGTCGCTTTCGCAGGGGTCAAAAACAAAAGATCGACATCTGAATGCGGTGCCATTTCAGCACGGCCATAGCCACCAACGGCACAGACACAAAGATCTTCAACTGTGCTGGGATCTGGAAAAGGATGCAGCAAACCAAGAGCCACTCGATAAGCTATCCGCACCAAAGCGTCGGTCAGATGGACTTGCGCAGCCACCAAGGCGCGTGCAGTTTTGGGAGTGACTTCAAATGCGCCTGCAAGGGCCGCGTTACCTTTCAATTTGGCCGCAGCCAAATGCCGAACCGTGATTTTGCGCACGTCTGCGGCTTCGCCAGCAATTTCACATGCAGCCATGATGTCGTTTAGAATGCGATCGGCATCAATGATTTCGTCACGTGGTAAGATCAAGGGTTGACCAAAATCATCTAATGAGGCTGCGGCCTCAGAACCCGGCGTTGGCAAAGGTGCGAGGGGCTTGGTCAATCACATTCACCTGTTTATTTTGTATTTCAGCGACAGCCAAACCACGTTCATTCGTTCCATCTTTCATAAAACGGAAGATACCATTAACGCCCACAAATCCCGAACGTTGGGTTAAGGCCTGCGCCGTCAAAGCATTCCCCCGCCCTGAGGTTACTAAAGCGCCAATTGCGGCGATCCCATCATAGGCCAGCCCCGAAACAGGGTGCGGTGGGCCCTGATAGGTTGCTTCATATCGCGCTTTATACTGCGCATACAGCACAGGGTCAGGCAAGGCAAACCAGCCATTTTGCAAACCCGCAAGCTCGGGCGTGGCAGCGGGAATGTCCCAACGCGTCAGCCCGATAAACCGTGTGCCTTGCACCCCTAAGCCATCGTCACTTAGAAGCTGGGTCAAAAGCGGCAGTGCACCCGCCGTATCAGCGGTCAAAAATAAGGCCTGCGCACCAGACTGCTTTGCCGCTTGCGCGATTAAGGGGGCAGCAGAAATAATGCCATTTTGCGAGAATTCGTAATCAAAGATCGCTGTAACCGTGCCTCGCGCTTTGCGAACAGCTGCTTCAATCGCTTCGCGGCCCAACTCACCTGAGGGTGTTTTATCACTCACGACCATGATATTGCTAACACCTTGGGCCAGCGCATAATCAGTCAAACGTTTGGCGGTGTTTTGAAAGGTTTGCCCCAAAACAAATACCGCACCATTGGCGATTTCGACGTTGTTAGAAAAGCTTAAGACATTCACATTGGTGCCGTTCAGCGCTAGACCAACAGCCTTTGCCTCTTGGGAAAAAACAGGGCCTAAAATGATTTCGGTCCCTTCGGAAACAGCTTGTAATGCTACCTCGGCCGCTTTTGCGGGCTGACCCCATGTTTGGTAAATCTTAAGCTCAATAACCGTGTTCGGATGAACGGCGGCCAAATCGGCAATGGCTAAGCGAGCAGCATTTTCAAGCGAGCTAGCCAAAAGCTCATCGCGTGCCTCCCCCGTCCCCGACGGCACCAAAAGCCCAACCTTAACGGGCCCATCAGTCCGAGCCGTCAAGCTAGGGATTGAGTTGGTTGTGCAAGCTACAAGCCCAAGGATGAAAATAAGATAAAGGCTGATTTTGCCCAATGGCTTGCGGGCAAGGTTTAAAACAGACAACATAGATCATTCCTATTCATAGGGAAAAAATCGGTAATTATAGTTAGATTAGGCTTTTAAGCCTTGGAAGTAAACTTTTTAAGGACGAAATATGATGCAGGCAAAGTCTTTGGCCAAAACTGTTCCACCAGGATTGCACTTTATCGCCACGCCTATTGGAGCAGCACGGGACATTACTCTGCGAGCACTGGATATTTTGGCTGGTTCCGATGTTTTGGCTGCCGAAGATACCCGAACCTTACGCCACCTAATGGAAATCCACGGCGTAGCTCTGAATGGTCGCCCGCTCTGGGCCTATCACGATCATAACGGTGAAGCAGTACGACCACGCATTTTGGCAGCCTTGGCCGAAGGGAAATCAGTGGCCTATGCCTCAGAAGCGGGCACGCCTTTGGTGGCTGATCCTGGCTATCAACTGTCCAAGGCCGCCATAGCTGCCGGCCATGTCGTTTTGGCAGCCCCTGGACCATCAGCCGTTTTGGCCGCACTGACGGTGTCTGGACTGCCGAGCGACAAGTTTATGTTCGTGGGCTTCCCCCCCAATACAAGTGCAGCGCGGCTCAGCTTTCTAAGTGAAATGGCGCAAATACCTGCAACCCTGGTTTTTTACGAATCGCCCAAACGCCTCAGTAAATTATTAACCGATATGGTGTCATCCTTAGGAGAGGAAAGGCGGGCAGTTGTGTGTCGAGAGTTGACAAAAAAATTTGAAGAGACCACTCGCGGCACTTTGGGCGAACTGGTGGGGGTGTTTGACAGCGTTGCAATTAAAGGCGAAATTGTGGTTTTGGTTGACCGGGATCACAAGGTCAAGGCCGATCCTATAACGGTAGAAACGGCGCTGCGATCCGCCTTAGCGCAGATGTCTGTAAAAGACGCAGCGGCGATGGTCGCAGAAAGTTTGGCCCTTCCGCGGCGTGACGTGTATCAAGTGGCGTTGAATATAGTAAAAGACAGATAAACGAGTTTTCATCTTATGGCTAAGAGCAAGAAGAGCCCTTCGCCTTTATTATAAAGCGCGCGGTATGGGCATCATTGCCCAGCGCTGGCTCGGACAAGCTCGCACATCTACCCTTGCGCTGTTTGTTGCACCATGATGAAGGGTATTGAGAAAACAGGCTCTACAATAACAACGTTAGAAACCTAATGCCGTTATTGCATCAGCTCCCCTTATCGGGCATGGAGAGAAGCTGAAAAGGGGATGCATATGTCACTCAAAGTTGCTTTTCAAATGGATCCCATCGGATCTGTTAATATACGCGCTGACAGTAGCTTTCGAATTGCACTTGAAGCGCAAGCACGTGGCCACTCGGTATTTTTCTATACTCCTGATTGCTTGGCGTTTGTTGAAAGTCGTGTGATTGCTCGGGGGCGGAACATTAAGCTACGCGCTGAGCAAGGAAATCATGTCACCTACGGTACCGAAGTCGAGGTCGATTTGTCAGAGTTTGACGTGGTGTGGCTACGCCAAGATCCACCTTTTGATATGGGCTATATTACCACCACCCATTTACTAGACCTTATTCACCCCAAGACCTTGGTGGTCAACAATCCATTTTGGGTGCGAAATTACCCAGAAAAGCTTTTGGTTTTGCGCTTTCCTGACCTAACACCACCAACCGCGATTGCCCGTGATTTAGATATGATCAAAGCCTTTAAGGCCAAATATCGTGACATTATCCTAAAGCCGCTCTACGGCAATGGGGGGGCGGGTGTGTTTCGTTTAGGTGTTGACGACAAAAACTTAACCTCGCTTCATGAAATGTTTAGCGCCATTAACCGCGAACCCTTAATCGTGCAAAAATTCCTACCCGACGTCTCAAAAGGCGATAAACGCGTAATTTTGGTGAATGGCGACCCCGTAGGTGCGATCAATCGGGTACCACAGGAGGGCGAGACGCGCTCAAATATGCATGCGGGCGGGCTGCCCGAAAAAGTCGGACTAACGGCACGGGATCTTGAGATTTGTGCGAAAATTGGGCCACTTTTACGTGAGAAAGGTCAGATTTTTGTTGGAATCGATATTATCGGCGATTATCTGACAGAAATTAACCTCACGTCCCCCACCGGCATCCAGGAGCTTGAACGGTTCGATGGCACCAATAGCGCTGAACTGATCTGGCAAGTAATTGAGGAAAAACGCAAAGCCTAAGACACGCGTTCGGGGCTCGGCCTTAGGGTTTAGCACCCTCCGATAGGCAATGAATGCGGAGAAATTCGCACGCTAACAGGTGAAATCGTTCAGCTATTAGGCGCAGTATATCGTACCGTTGTGCGCCGGAGTTGCTGCGCCTTCAACAAACATCCCTTCGGCATTGGCGAGTGCCTTATGATCAAGGGCAAAGATTGATCTGCTCAAGGCTCCATTTCTCTTGGTTAAAAGATATAACCGTCGCCGATAAATTATCAATTTTATGCGCAAAAACAGTTTGAACCGAACAGCTCAGTGCGTATTGCACCATACCCAAAATAGCCCCAAAATGGGCAACAATGATAATGTCGTGGCCCTGGTGGCCTTGCGCCAATTGTCTGAGACTTTGGGTCACGCGCGCATGCATTTTGTTCCAGCTTTCGCCCAGAGGCGGGGCTACATCGCCCGCCTCTTCCCAAAAAGCGCGCAGCTCTTTGGGCGAGTGGCTGTCAACCATCGCATGACTTTGGCCCTCCCATGCCCCAAAATGCAATTCACGCAGGTTTGGGTCGTGGGCTAAGCGCATATGGTTCGGCCCTTGCAAACAGTCAGCGGTGGCCACAGCGCGGCGCAGGTCAGATGAGATCATCACCGCAGCCTTAGGCAAATATGCGCTTAAACGATCAAGAGTACCTTGGTCTGACAGGTCGGCTTCAAGGTCACTCCATCCTATCATCGTTTTGGCATGGGTCGGGCCATGGCGCACCAAGTAAAAACGTGTGATTAAGCTTCGGCTCATGGCTGCCCAGATTTCAGCACGATGGGCAAGCCCGCAATCACCGCCAAGACCAAATCAGCCTCTTGTGCCAGATCTTGGTTTAAGCGGCCTTGAGCTTTTTGAAACAGCCGCGCAAGTTTATTTTCAGGCACGATCGACCAACCTACTTCATTACTTACAACCACCACGGGGGAGGCACAGACAGCCAAGGCTTGACGCAAAAGCGCGCTTTGCGCCACCAAGTCGTGGCCTGCCAACAAATGATTACTCAACCAAAGCGTTGCACAATCTAAAAGAACAACTTGACCTGCGGGCACTTTCGCCAACTCTGTAGCCACATCTAAAGGTGCCTCGACTGTGCGCCAATCTGCGCCACGATCTTGTTGATGGGTGGTTATTTTTGAACGCATTTCATCGTCCCAAGCTTGCGCGGTGGCGATATATACCCTCGGTCTTGCGCTCATTGTGACCAAAGACTCGGCTAGGCGCGACTTGCCCGAGCGCGCCCCGCCAATGACCAACGACAGTTTAGGCAAAGGCCCCTGAAATAGTTTTGATCCAATCACTGCTGCGCCCCGTAAAAAATAAAAATGCCAAAGGAGGTTGTCATGGCTTTAGACGGGTATACCGATCAAAAAATGGCACGCCAAGCAATGAAAGCAGAAATGCTTGATGCCGAGACCGAATTACGCCTAGCCTTTGCCTGGCGCGACCAACGCGACGAACAGGCTCTGCACCGATTGATCACTGCCTACATGAGACTTGCAATCTCTATGGCGTCAAAGTTCCGCCGCTATGGTGCGCCTATGAACGACCTTATTCAAGAGGCCTCCCTTGGTTTAATGAAGGCGGCCGAAAAATTTGATCCAGACCGTGGCTTGCGATTTTCGACCTATGCAGTTTGGTGGATCAAAGCCTCAATCCAAGATTATGTGATGCGCAACTGGTCGATGGTGCGAACAGGATCGACAAGCAGTCAAAAGTCCTTGTTCTTTAATATGCGCAGGGT
>DPZQ01000213.1:25107-36357 GCA_003536295.1 Rhodobacter sp.
CTACGCGCTCGCATCGCCGCCGAAGTCGGCGTTTCCGTTGCCGATGTTGAGATGATGGACGGGCGCCTTTCGGGCTCAGACTTTTCGTTGAACGTGCAACAGTCGAATGATGATGATGGGCGCTTTTGGATCGACACGCTGGAGGATGACGCCACACCTACGGCCGAATTGGTGGGCGAAGAGCATGACCAACAGAAACTGCGCCAATGGTTGGTGGCGGCGATGGGCGCATTGAACCCGCGTGAACGCTACATTGTCATCGAGCGCAAATTACGCGACGAAGGACGCACTCTTCAATCTTTGGGCCAAGAGTTGAACTTGTCAAAAGAACGTGTACGACAGCTAGAGGCAGCGGCTTTTAATAAATTGCGCCGCGGGCTTGAGGGGCAGTCACCAGAATTACAGGCTTTTTTGGGATAGCAACCTATTTTCGTATGCCAAGACTTGTGCAGATGCGTTGCAAAGCCTAAAGCACATGGGTGCAAAGGGGTTAGATAATGCTGGGTAAACGCATACTTTTGATCATTGGTGGTGGCATATCTGCCTATAAAACTCTCGATTTAATTCGTAAAATTCGTGCTGAAGGGGCCGATGTGACGCCAGTTTTGACCAAAGCAGGTCAAAAATTTGTTACCCCCCTGAGTGCAAGCGCCCTTGCGGGATGCAAAGCCTATATTGATTTATTCGACCTGACCGATGAGGCCGAAATGGGTCATATTGAGCTGTCACGCTCTGCGGATCTGGTGGTAGTAGCCCCCGCAACAGCAGATTTAATGGCCAAAATGGCGACCGGGCTTTCTAATGATCTGGCCTCGACCTTGCTTCTGGCAACCGATAAAAAGGTGCTCCTGGCCCCGGCTATGAATGTGCGTATGTGGCATCACCCCGCCACTCAGCGCAATGTTGCACAACTTCAACAGGACGGCGTGACCTTAGTCGGCCCAACAAACGGCGACATGGCTTGCGGCGAATTCGGCCTTGGACGTATGGCAGAGGCTGTCGACATTTTAAGCGCTATCAAAGATCAGCTTAATGCGACGGGCCAAGGTTCGCTGGCCAATCGACACGTCATCGTCACGTCTGGGCCAACGCATGAGCCGATTGATCCCGTGCGCTATATAGCCAACCGCTCATCAGGGACGCAAGGTAGCGCCATTGCAACTGCGCTGATGGATTTGGGAGCTAAAGTAACCTTTGTGACAGGACCCGCAACAGCCTCACGACCCCAAGGTGCAACCGTAATCGAAGTACAAACGGCAGCGCAAATGCGCCAAGCCGTGTTTGACGCTTTGCCCGCTGACGCCGCCATCATGGCAGCTGCCGTTGCAGATTGGTATGTGTCCAATGCGACAACGTCGAAACTGAAAAAAGACGCAAGCGGCCAAGCACCGCAGTTAGAATTTGCGCAAAACCCCGATATTTTGGCTGAGCTGGCGCGCACCACGTCTCACCGTCCCGCTTTGGTCATAGGCTTTGCCGCCGAAACCGACCAAGTTGAGAGCAACGCAACTGCTAAACTTACGAACAAGGGCTGTGATTGGATTTTAGCTAATGATGTGAGCCCGCAAACCGGCATCATGGGCGGACATGAGAATGCGGTCACCTTTATTTCAGCTGATCAAACTGAGGTTTGGCCCCGCCAAAGCAAAACATCCGTTGGTCAGCAATTGGCTGCAAAAATCGCTGCTTATTTTGCACAAAAATAACAGCGGCACTTTATTTGGAATTGTTCTAAAACTTGACTTCTAGGGTCAAGAAGCACATATTTGCTACTTAGATTGGAGATCGCAATGTTCATTCAAACCGAATCTACACCAAACCCCGCTACGCTAAAGTTTATGCCTGGCCAGTCTGTTCTTGACTTGGGTACGGCCGATTTCCCCACCGCCGACACGGCCAGCAAATCACCGCTCGCCAACCGAATCTTCGCCGTGGGCGATGTAGCGGGGGTGTTTTTAGGCTCTGACTTCATTACGGTTACAAAGGCTGAAAATTCCGATTGGGACCATATTAAGCCCGCAATCTTGGGCGCTATAATGGAGCATTTCCAATCAGGGGCGCCTGCCCTTGAGGGCGAGGCCGCAGCAGCCCATGCCGAACATACAGGCGAAGATGGCGATATTGTAATACAAATCAAAGAGTTGCTTGACACGCGCGTGCGCCCTGCCGTCGCGCAAGATGGTGGCGATATTACATTTCATGGCTTTGACCGCGGTATAGTCTATTTGCACATGCAAGGCGCTTGCGCTGGCTGCCCCTCATCCACGTTGACCTTGAAAATGGGAATCGAGAATTTGCTGCGCCACTATATTCCTGAAGTAGTTGAGGTGCGCCCAGTTGCCACCTAAGACAGACCCAAATTTGCCCCTGATCTTGGGGTTCGACACATCGGCCGCGCATTGCGCGGCCGCTTTGTTAAGTGGTACCCAGCTGTTGGGTCAAAAATATGAGCCGATGCAAAAGGGTCAAGCCGAATATTTAATGCCCATGCTCGAAGCGCTTTTGGCACGGCATGGTTACAGCTTTAGCAATTTGGCCGGCATTGGCGTGGGTATTGGGCCAGGAAATTTCACAGGGGTCCGCATTTCGGTGGCCGCCGCGCGCGGTCTTAGCCTCGGGCTCAGCGTGCCTGCGATTGGCATAACATCTCTTGAGGCGACCGCCTTTGGCGCACCACGCCCCTGTACTGTTGCCCTCGATGCGCGTCGCGAAATGGCCTATGTCCAAAGGTTCGAAAGCACACCACACCTGCCCGAAATAATGGCTATTCAAGAAATACCCACGGATTTCCCCCTTTGGGGCAGCGTACCAACAAGCCAAACGCCACCCTTTAATATTGCGGTCGCAATCGCACAACTGGCAGCAGAACGATTGCCTGAGGTAGGCTTGCCTCCGCACGCGCAACGCCCAAGCCCCTTTTACATGCGCTCTGCAGATGCGGCCCCCTCGTCCGATTTGCCGCCCAAAATTATTGAGAGAATCGCGTGACGCCAGATCAGCTAACACAGCTGCATCAGCTTTGCTTTGATACCCCAGCCCCTTGGTCGGCAGCCGCTTTTTCCCAGTTTTTAGCGGATGACGCCTGTGCCTTTGTAACCTCGGAAAATGCCTTTATGCTGGGCCGTCTAATAGGAGATGAGGCAGAGGTTCTGACCCTAGCCGTGGCCCCCGTGGCGCGCAGGCAAGGGGCCGCTTTGGCCTTGATGACACGGTTTCACGCCCAAGCTGCCGGGCGCGGTGTGGCTCGTATTTTTTTGGAAGTTTCAGCCGAAAATCCAGCCGCGATTGCGCTTTATCAAAAGCTTGGATACCTACAAACGGGCAAAAGACTGCGTTATTATCAGCCACCTGCGGGCCCTTCGATTGATGCTTTAATCATGTCCGTAACATTAATAGCCTCGAAGCCCTAAATACGCGAAAGATTCAGTTTAAAATTTTCCAATTGTGACGAATCCTGTTGACGCTCCAAGCGTTTCCAGTCCTAATTTGCACACGAGAGCGTAATCGGCCAAAGAAAATTTAAAGGCATGGTGCGCATTATAAACAATTGGGAGACTTCAATGACACAACATAAACATTTATTCGGTGCCGTCGCCGCTCTAGCATTGACATGTGGCGCCGCCGCTGCCGATCCTGCTATCATTTATGACTTGGGTGGGAAATTTGACAAATCTTTCAACGAGGCTGCTTTTGCTGGCGCTACAAAATGGGCAACCGAAACCGGTGGCACCTTTAAAGAGTTGGAAATGCAATCCGAAGCCCAGCGCGAACAAGCATTGCGGCGTTTAGCAGAATCGGGCGCGAACCCTGTTGTGATGGCTGGCTTTGCTTTTTCTGACGTGCTGTCGCAAGTTGCCGCAGACTATCCTGACACGAAATTTTCGATCATCGATGGCTGGCTAGAAGCGCCCAATGTCCAAGTTGTTGGCTTTGCTGAAGATCAAGGCAGCTATCTGGTAGGGATGATGGCGGCCCTTGCGTCAAAAACCAATACAGTTGGTTTTATCGGCGGCATGGATATTCCTTTAATCCGCCGCTTTGGCTGTGGCTACGCCCAAGGCGTTAAAGCAGTAAATGCAGATGCAACTGTGATTTTGAATATGACGGGCACAACCCCATCCGCTTGGAATGACCCAACCAAAGGGGCAGAGCTCGCAAAATCACAAAAATCACAAGGTGCTGACGTGATTTTCGCAGCCGCTGGCGGCACAGGCATGGGCGTTTTACAAGCTGCAGCGGATGAGGGCATCTTGTCCATCGGCGTTGACAGCAACCAAAACTATATGCACCCTGGGTCGGTTCTGACCTCGATGCTAAAACGAGTTGATGTGGCTGTGTTTAATGCCTTTAGCGCGGGCGCTGATATGCCGACAGGTTTTATTGGCATGGATCTGGCTGCTGGTGGCGTAGGCTATGCGATGGATGATAACAATGCAGCCCTTGTGTCGGCAGACATGACAGCCCGCGTTGATGCTGCAGCCGATGCCATCAAATCAGGTAGCTTGAAAGTCCATGACTATATGTCAGACGAAACCTGCCCTGCGGCTTCGTTTTAATGAACTCTAGTGATATTTTGGGGCGGCAGGAAACTGCCGCCCCTTCTTTGCCTTTGGCAATTGAGCTGCGCGGCATATCCAAAGCGTTTGGGACCGTACAAGCAAATAAAGACATTTCTATCCAAGTCAAAGCGGGCACAATACATGGGATAATCGGCGAAAATGGCGCGGGCAAATCAACGCTCATGTCCATTCTTTATGGTTTTTATAAGGCCGATGAAGGTCAGATTTTGATAAAAGGCATACCTACTATTATTCCCGACAGCCAAAGTGCCATTCGCGCAGGCATCGGCATGGTATTCCAGCATTTTAAATTGGTGCAAAACTTCTCCGTTCTGGAAAATGTTATTTTAGGTGCGGAAGACGGGGCATTGCTGGGCCCCTCATTCACGCGCGCGCGTAACGTTTTGGCCGATTTATCAGCCGAATATGACCTTGATGTCGACCCAGACGCGGTGGTTGAAAACCTGTCTGTGGGCCATCAGCAAAGGGTCGAAATCTTAAAGGCTCTGTATCGCCAAGCCGAAATTTTGATATTAGATGAGCCAACGGGCGTCCTTACTCCCGCCGAGGCCAATCACCTATTCCGCATTTTGCGCGGGCTTAAGGCTCAGGGTAAAACGATCATATTAATCACCCACAAATTGCGTGAAATTATGGATATAACCGATCATGTGTCGGTCATGCGTCAGGGACAAATAGTATCCTCGCTCGAAACTTCAGAAACGTCACCACAAGACTTGGCCGAACGGATGGTGGGGCGCAAAGTACTTTTGCAAATCAGCAAAAGTGCACCTAATTATGGGGATGAGGTCTTAAGGGTCGAAGGTCTTACGCTGCATGACGAACAAGGGGTAGAGCGTCTAAGTGACGTCGCCTTTTCGATCCGCGCGGGCGAAATATTGGGCATTGCTGGCGTGGCGGGCAATGGACAATCACATTTGCTTGAAGTGCTGGCTGGCATTCGAAACGCCCAAGGCCGCGCTTTTCTGAAAAGCGAAGTCCTTAATCTAACTGGTAAGAGCGCAAATGCACAAAGCCGCCGCGCAATGGGTATCGCACATATTCCCGAAGACCGCCAAGATATGGGCCTGATTATGGATTTCATGGCTTGGGAAAATATGGGGCTTGGGTATCACAATGACCCCCTTTATCAGCATAACCGTTGGTTCATGAACAATGACGCGTTGCTCGATGAAACGGCCGCAAAAATGGACCGTTTCGATGTGCGTCCACCCATTCCCACTTTGGCGGCAAAGAATTTCTCAGGTGGAAACCAACAAAAAATCGTTGTTGCGCGCGAAATTGAACGCGTGCCAGATGTGCTTTTGATTGGCCAACCGACCCGCGGGGTTGATATTGGTGCGATTGAGTTTATTCATCAGCAAATCATAGCCCTGCGCGACGCAGGCAAGGCAATTTTATTGGTGTCTGTTGAGTTAGATGAGATTATGTCCCTGTCAGACCGTATCGGCGTGATGTTTGACGGCCACTTGATGGGCGTCAAAGATGCCACCCAAACCAATGTTAATGAAATAGGCTTAATGATGGCAGGTATCGCCCCTCCGCAAGAGGGAATTATTTGATGGAAAAACTGCCAAAATGGGCTGATGCTTTTTTAGTACCTCTTGTCAGTGTTTTTATAGCTTTTGCCATATCTGGCTTAGTAATCTTGGCGGTCGGAGAAGATCCTATAGCAGCACTGCGGGTGATGATCGACGGGGCGTTGGGGTCAACCTATGGCTGGGGCTATACGCTTTATTATGCCACCAACTTTATGTTCACAGGCCTCGGCGTTGCTGTTGCCTTTCACGCTGGGCTTTTTAATATCGGCGGCGAGGGGCAAGCCACTTTAGGTGGGCTAGGCGTTGCACTTGTGTGCCTGTTCATTCCTTGGCCGCATTGGTCACTGGCGCTTTGTGCAGCTATTGTATCCTCAGCGCTTTTTGCGGCCCTCTGGGCTGCCATTCCAGCATGGTTACAGGCCAAACGTGGCAGCCACATTGTGATCACCACCATTATGTTTAACTTTATCGCCGCAAGCTTGCTCAATTACATATTGGTCAATCAGTTGCGCCCCAAAGGGTCAATGGACCCAGCTAGCGCACGCTTTCCCCAAGCTACCAACCTTCCTGGCCTTGACCAAGTTTTGGGCCTGTTTGGCATTCCTTTTTCGAGTAAAACACCAGCTAATATCAGCCTTATCATTGCGATGATCTGTTGCATTTTAGTATGGTTTTTGATTTGGCACACCCGCTTGGGCTTTGCCATTCGCGCCTTTGGTAAGTCAGAAAAAGCTGCGGTTTATGCGGGCATTAACCCCGTACGCATTACGCTTTACGCGATGATCATTTCAGGCGCTTTGGCGGGTTTAATGGCTGTAAACACAGTGCAAGGAGAAGCTAACCGCTTGCTTTTAAACTCGGTCGAGGGGGCAGGCTTTATTGGTATCGCTGTCTCATTGATGGGGCGCGGGCATCCATTTGGGGTATTCTTGGCCGCACTGCTATTCGGTTTTCTTTACCAAGGTGGGGCAGAGTTAGCGCTGTGGACCAAGATACCGCGTGAATTGATCACTGTGATCCAAGCTTTGGTGATTTTGTTTACAGGGGCGCTTGATCAAATGGTGCGTAGGCCCATTGAGATTACCTTTGCCCTTTTCAAAAAGAAAGAGCACTGATGGACTTTGCATCTTACATTCAAATCTTGGACAGCACCATTCGTCTTTCAACTCCGTTACTTTTAGCCTGTTTGGCAGGCCTATTTTCGGAACGTGCGGGCATTTTCGACATTGGGTTGGAAGGTAAAATGCTGGCGGCTGCCTTTGCGTCGGCGGCGCTATCTTATGCTACAGGCAATGTCTGGGTGGGTCTTTTGGGTGGCATTTTTGCAGCACTTTTGATGTCGACAATCCATGGCCTTGCCTCCATCACCTTTCGTGGCAATCAGCTTATTTCTGGTGTGGCGATCAATTTTCTGGCGTCGGGCCTCACAGTCTTACTCGGACAAAATTGGTTTCAGCTGGGTGGGCGCACGCCTCCTTTAGGCGCAGGCGCACGCTTCACCGAAATTACCTTGCCTTTTGCCGATGACGTGGCAAATATCCCAATTTTGGGGCCAATTTATGCGGACCTGATTTCAGGCCACTCTATTTTGGTCTATGTGTCATTCGCCTTGGTACCCGCTTCTGCATGGCTTTTATATCGTACACGATTTGGGCTGCGCTTACGCGCAGTTGGAGAAAACCCCGCTGCGGTTGATACAGCGGGCGTGTCGGTCAAGGGGATGCGATTTGCAGCCGTTTGCATTTGCGGCGTGCTTACGGGCCTTGCAGGCGCCTATCTTTCAACGGCACTGTCCTCTGGATTTGGTCGTGAAATGACTGCAGGTAAAGGCTTTATTGCGCTAGCTGCCCTTATTTTTGCCAAGTGGCGGCCTTGGTATGCTTTGGGTGCTTGTCTGCTATTTGGCCTCCTTGAAGCGCTTGCGATCAGATTTCAAAATATTGACTTAGGCCTAATTGTTTTGCCAGTTCAATTCATGCAAGCCTTGCCATATGTGATCACTGTTGTGATTTTGGCCGGCTTTATCGGCCGCGCCATCCCACCACGGGCGGGCGGCACACCCTATGTAAAAGAGCTGTAGATATCTAGCATTGATGCCAAATACTTTAACGCGGTAAGTCCAGAAGTCAGCAGGGGTTTGACAAGCCCAATCAACAGGCGCATTTATATTAAGTCGCCTCAATTCAGAAAATCTTATGCAACTGTTTCTGCCTATTGCTGAAGTCTCGGTGAATGCCTTTCTTTTACTAGGCATTGGTGGAGTTGTGGGATTTTTGTCGGGCATGTTCGGCGTGGGTGGAGGATTTTTAATCACCCCTTTGCTGTTTTTCATCGGGATTCCGCCAGCTGTGGCGGTTGCGACGGGAGCCAATCAGGTGGTGGCCTCATCCGTCTCTGGGGTGCTGGCACAGATGCGCCGACGCGGGGTAGATTTCCGCATGGGGTTAGTTCTTTTGTTGGGCGGCATGATGGGCTCTGGCTTGGGCATTTGGGTCTTTGCCTTGATGACAGCGGCTGGTCAAATTGATCTCTTCGTGCAGCTGGCCTATGTACTTTTCTTAGGACTGGTCGGGCTCTTGATGCTGCAAGAGGCGGTGCGAACGATGCTTCGTAACCGTGGGGGCAAAGCCCCTATTCGGCGTTCACATGTGCATACTTGGGTGCATCGATTACCGCTTAAAATAAAATTTCGAATCTCAGGCCTTTATATCTCGGTGTTGCCACCCTTGGTGATTGGCGCGCTTGTAGGCTTTTTATCGGCCGTTATGGGGGTAGGAGGCGGTTTTATCATGGTACCAGCGATGATTTACCTTTTGGGCATGCCAACGAAAGTCGTTATTGGTACGTCACTTTTCCAGATTATTTTTGTAACGGCTTTTACAACCTTGATGCACGCCATCTCTAGCCAGTCGGTTGATATTATGTTGGCGGTCTTGTTGATTTTAGGCGGGGTCATTGGCGCACAATTTGGTGCGAAGGTAGGGCTTAGACTTAAGGCCGAACAGTTACGCGGGCTTTTGGCGGTTTTGGTCTTAGCAGTAGCAATCAAAATTGCGCTGGATCTCTTGCTTACCCCTGACGAGCTTTACTCAGTCACCAAGGGAATAGGCCTATGAGAGGCGCATTTCTTTACCTTATATTTGCAGTTAGTTTGGGATTTGGCCTGTCACAGCCCACTGTGGCAGAGGAAATTGTGGCGCAGTTCAACCAAACCCGCGTGTCCATCACCACAAACTTTGAAGGCTCGCAAATTGTGGTTTATGGGGCTATCAAACGCGACAGTCCTGCCCCGACAAACAAAAAAAACCATGTTATAATAACACTTGAGGGGCCATCATCCCCAATTGTGGTACGGCGTAAAGATCGTGTGATGGGGATTTGGGCGAATAATGCAGAACTTGGCTTTGAACGAGCGCCAAGCTTCTATGCAATTATGAGCACGGCCCCCCTTGCCAAAGTAATAGATGAGGCAACAGATCGTCTTTATCATATCACCATCCCACGGGCGATCCGTGCGTCCACACGAAACCGCGACGCAGAGCAAACCACCGAATTCACCGACGCGCTCATTCGCGTACGCACGTCAGAGGGCAACTATGTTCAGTCAGAGTATGGTCTGAGGCTGTTGCAAGACACACTTTTTCAAGGGCAAATCGACCTGCCCGCCAATATCACCGAAGGCGCATATCGCGTTCGCATTTTTATAACCCGCGACGGGCAAGTGATTGACAGTCAGTTTCGCGAGATCGATGTGCGCCGGGTAGGGCTTGAGCGGTGGTTCTTCAATCTGGCACATGAACAGCCTCTGATCTATGGGATTTTGGCGTTGTTTTTGGCGATTTTCTTTGGGTGGGGTGCTTCTACGCTCTTTCGTTATATCAGGCCCTAAGGCTTATATTTGTAATTTTTCAAAGACCACGAGATTTTCCTTTCAATTTGTTTATTATTTTCCTGTTCACACCAAACCGTATGGGCCTACACTTTGGCAAAAATTTACCCTAATGTGTGGTAATTACTCTGAAAGGGTCCCTTATGACAGCGCACCTCTATTGTTTTGGCGAATCTGGAAATTCCTATAAGGTCGCCCTTGCTCTGACCTTGACGGACTGGGATTGGAAGCCCATTTATGTTGATTTTTTTAATGGCGAGGCGCGAAGCGACGCTTTTAAGACCATCAACCCAATGGGAGAAGTGCCCGTTTTTGTGGATGGGGACACGACTTTGACGCAGTCGGGTGTTATTTTGGACTATATCAGTTCAAAATCAGGAAAATTGGGTGGTAAATCCGCAGCCGAACGGCGCGAGATTTTACGTTGGATGTTTTGGGACAATCATAAATTTTCAACTCAAATTGGCACGACGCGCTTTATGCTTAACTTTCTGCCCGAGGATAAACGTCCCCAAGGAGTCGTACCCTTTTTGCAAGGGCGTCTTACCCTTGCTTATCAGTTGTTAGACGAACATCTTTCAGGACAAGATTATTTGGTGGGCGCGGCGCTGACCATCGCGGATCTGTCGTGTTGTGGCTATTTATTTTACCCAGAACCTTTTGGGTTTAACCGTGCAGATTGGCCACATATTGATGCTTGGTTGACCCGTATCGCGACGCATGCTCATTGGAAAGGGCCTTACGACCTAATGCCGGGATCCCCTAAAGATCGCGCCTAAAGTTCACACCAGATTTGGTGGCGTTTTTTGTTCAAAATGCGCCACCAAATTGTCAAATGCCATCATACCCATCGCCTCGCGTACTGCCAAAACGGCGGTCCCAAGATGCGGAAATAGCGTCACATTTTCCAGCTGAACCAACGCTTCGGGCACCTGAGGTTCTTTTTCATAAACGTCCAACCCTGCCCCTGCTATTTTACCCTGTGTCAGTACACTGATGAGCGCTTGTTCATCCACCACATCGCCGCGCGCGATATTGATAAAAATACCACTCGACTTCATGGCGCTAAGGGCTGAGGCATTAATCAAATGCGCATTGCTGCCACCACCTGGAACGGCCACCACGACAAAATCAGCCGCCATCGCTTCGGCCAGCGAAACTTGCCTTGCGGGCACTCCCACATCCGGCACCTGCGAACGGTTATGAAATAACACCGCCATGCCAAAGCCCAAATGGCAGC
>DPZQ01000030.1 GCA_003536295.1 Rhodobacter sp.
GTCGCGGTCATAACGCATTTTGCACGGGCGGCGCAGATCATGGGCCACGTAGGCTACAGCGACGGCCAAAGCATTGCCTTGGCTTTCTTTGCCGCCAAAGCCGCCCCCCATCCGCCGCACTTCGACACGCACTTGATGTAGCCCTAGCCCGAGCGCATGCGCCACTTTATGCTGCACCTCGCTTGGATGCTGGGTCGAGGAATGCACCACAATCTCATCATCTTCTTGGGGGATGGCCAGGGCCACTTGCCCCTCAAGATAGAAATGCTCTTGGCCTCCCACTTCAAAACTGCCTGAAACCTGATGAAGGGCCCCTTCGACGGCCGATTTGGCATCGCCTTTTTGCCAAATGATGGGTCCCGTTTCAAAACGGCTGTTGGCCGCCAGTGCTTGGTCAATCGTCAAGATCGCGTCGCACTCTTGATAGGCAATTTTAGCCAAAACCACGGCTTTGCGCGCCGCAAGATGCGAGGTGGCGGCAACCATAAAGACGGGTTGTCCCAAATAATGTACCAGATCTTGCGCCAAAAGTGGCTCATCATGGGCCGAGGGGCTGCAATCGGGCATCGGATCAATATCATCTGGCCCATATACAGCGACTACACCCGCTGCCGCCCTAACCGCGCTTAGGTCAATCTGATCTATCGTGCCATGCGCGATTTTCGCCAAGCCAAAGGCCAAATGCACTGCGTTGGTTGGCAGCGCAATATCATCCACATAGCGCGCCGCACCCGTCACGTGCAAAAGCGCGCCATCATGGGGAAGTGAGGATCCGACACTCATAGCGTCACCTCGGATATGTCAATGCTCTTGCCCGCCAAATCGTTAAAATACCGCACCAAAAGATTGTGCGCGGTAGTTTCGCGATAGGCGCTTGAGGCGCGCAAGTCCGAGAGGGGGGTGAAATCTTGCGTAAAGGCTTGGGCGGCTTTTTCGATGGTTTGCGCGGTCCATGGATGCCCTACCAGCGCAGTTTCCACGAAGCGGGCGCGTTTGGGCGTACCGCTCATGCCACCAAAGGCGATGCGGCCGGCCGTGACCAGCCCTTGGGCGTTTACCTCAAGGTTAAAGGCTCCGCAGAGGGCCGAAATATCTTGATCGCGCCGTTTTGATACTTTGTAGCAGCGCAGGTTTTGCGCTGCTCTTGGCCAAGTGATTTTTTCAACAAATTCCCCCACCAAACGGTCTTGGCGCCCATATTCAAGAAAATAATCTTCTAAATTCAACACGCGTCGCCGTTTCCCTTGGCGCAGATGCAGCCGTGCCCCCAGCGCAATCAACACTGGCGGAGCATCCCCAATGGGCGAGCCATTAGCGATATTTCCCCCAAGTGTCGCCGCCTGACGAACTTGGTGTGAACCGTATCGACTTAAAAGCTGCCCGAATGATGGGTAAATGTCACCAATCGCATCTTTTAGTTGGGCAATAGTCACGCCGGCGCCAACGCTGATGTGATCGTCGGCTATCTCAAGGGATTGCAGGGCTTTTAACTTCCCCAAAAAGGCGATTTTGGGCAGGTCGCGCAGCCCTTTTGTGACCCAAAGGCCAACATCCGTGGCCCCTGCGATCAAAGTTGCTTTGGGGTTTTCAAAATACCAATTTGCAAAGTCATCCAGCGATGTGGGGTGATAATAGCGTTGGTCTTCCGCAGCTTCTACCGCTTTTTCCGTGTGAAGCTGGGCCAAAAGCCCGTGATCGGCGTGCATATGGGGCGGCACGGGGGCGCTTTGTGCGGCGACGGCGGCGCGAATGATCGGCGCATAGCCCGTGCAGCGGCACAGATTGCCTGCTAAAATCTGATCGTGATCTTGCGCGCCTTGCGCATGTGCCACCGCCATCGACACCACAAAACCTGGCGTACAAAAACCGCATTGCGATCCGTGACGGCTGATCATCGCGCTTTGCACAGGATGGGGCGTACCATCGGGATGGGCAATCCCTTCGACCGAGCGTACGGCGCAGCCGTCAATTTGCGGCATGAAAAGCAAACAGGCGTTTAAAGCGCGCACTTGGCCAGTGGGGTCTGTCACCATCACGGTGCAAGCGCCGCAATCCCCTTCGTTACAGCCCTCTTTTGTGCCGCAGAGTTTTTCAAAATCTCGAAGATAGTCCAGCACGGTTTGCGTTGGCGCAACATCGTCAACATTTACCGGCGTTCCGTTCAAAAGAAACGCTATTTTGGTCATGAATCAACCTGCCGCCTTCTTTGCACGCTGGCCTTTGGGCCTGTCCCCCCTCCCGATGCGGCGTAAAGAGAAGTCAACATCCCCAACCAATCAGTCAGTGAGGATTCTTGCAAGCGAATTTTAATTCTACCCAAATGCGTGAAATCCAAACCGTCCCCTTCCCCTGACAAAAAGCCCGCGCTAATGTGTCGTTATGAGCTTTGAACCCAAATTTATTCATCTGCGTGTGCATACGGAATATTCGCTGCTAGAAGGGGCGGTGCCGGTTAAGAAATTAATCGGCCTTTGCGAAAAACACGCAATGCCGGCCGTGGCGGTGACCGACACCAACAATATGTTTGCAGCACTTGAGTTTTCGGTGCTTGCCTCGGGGGCGGGTTTGCAGCCTATCATTGGGTGCCAGATCAATTTGATCTATGACATCGCCGCCCAAGGCGAAAAGCAGCGCCTGGGGGCTTTTGTGGTTTTGTTGGCCCAAAATGAAAAGGGCTACCGCAATCTTTTAAAACTGAATTCTGCACTTTACCTTGATAAGGGCGGTCAGTTGCCGCAAGTGACGCTTGCCGATTTGACACTTCATCAGGAGGGGCTAATTTGTCTAAGTGGCGGGGCTGACGGTCCTGTGGGGCGGATCTTGCAACTGGGGCAAGAGGCCAAGGCTCACGCCCTGATGGCCGAGCTGGCCACCATATATCCAAAACGCCTTTATATTGAGCTGCAGCGCCACCATAATGGTGAAGGCCGCCCCCATCCAACCGAAGGACTAACCGAACGCGGCTTTGTCGAAATGGCCTATGCGATGGATTTGCCCCTTGTGGCGACCAATGACGTTTATTTCCCCGATCCTAAAATGTATCAAGCCCATGATGCACTGATTTGCATCGCTGAAGGGGCCTATCTTGACCAACAAACCCCGCGCCGCCGCCTGACACCAGCGCATTATTTTAAATCCGAAGCTGAGATGGCTGCTCTCTTTGCCGATCTGCCCGAGGCGCTGGCAAATACCATTGAAATAGCCAAGCGCTGCGCCTTTAAAGTGGCCAAACATTCACCCATTTTGCCTCGTTTTGCAGATGACGAAGTGGTCGAGCTGCGCCGCCAGTCGCACGAAGGGTTGGCCGCGCGCTTGGCGCTTATTCCCCATGCCACAACTCCCGAAGCTTACCACGCGCGCTTGGATTTTGAGTTGGGCGTCATCGAACAAATGGGCTTTCCGGGCTATTTCCTCATTGTTGCTGATTTCATCAAATGGGCCAAGCAAAAAGGCATTCCCGTAGGCCCTGGACGTGGGTCGGGCGCGGGCTCATTGGTAGCCTATTCGCTGACTATCACTGACCTTGATCCTTTGCGCTATAACCTTTTATTTGAACGATTTTTGAACCCTGAGCGTGTCTCGATGCCGGATTTTGATATCGATTTTTGTATGGATCGGCGTGAAGAAGTCATTCGCTATGTGCAAGACCGTTATGGCCGCGACCGTGTTGGGCAAATCATCACCTTTGGCGCTCTTTTGTCCAAGGCCGCGGTGCGCGACGTGGGGCGAGTGTTGCAAATGCCCTATGGACAGGTTGACCGGTTATCCAAAATGATTCCCGTTGAAGGGGTGAAACCTGTTTCCATCACCAAGGCCTTGGCCGATGAGCCGCGCCTGCGAGAAGCGGCTAAAGCAGAAGAGGTGGTGGCGCGCCTTTTGGATTATGGCCAGCAAATTGAAGGGCTTCTGCGCAATGCCTCGACCCATGCGGCGGGGGTTGTGATCGGCGATAGGCCGCTTGATGAATTAGTGCCACTTTACCAAGACCCGCGCTCGGATATGCCCGCCACTCAGTTCAATATGAAATGGGTTGAAGCGGCGGGTTTGGTTAAATTTGACTTCTTGGGTCTTAAGACTTTGACTGTTATTCAAAATGCGGTTGACCTTTTGGCCCTGCGTGGCATTAGAGTTGATATCTCGTTGATCCCACTTGACGATCGAGCCAGCTATGAACTTTACGCCAGCGCCAAAACTGTGGCGGTGTTTCAGGTGGAAAGCTCGGGCATGATGGATGCGCTGCGGCGCATGAAACCCACCTGTATTGAAGATATCGTGGCTTTGGTGGCGCTTTATCGCCCCGGTCCAATGGAGAATATTCCAACGTATTGCGAAGTTAAAAATGGTCTACGTGATTTGGAATCGATACATCCCACAATCGATCATATTTTGGCCGAAACTCAAGGAATCATTGTTTATCAAGAACAGGTTATGCAAATTGCGCAAGTTATGGGCGGATACTCGTTGGGTGGCGCTGACCTTTTACGGCGCGCTATGGGTAAAAAAATCGCCGAAGAAATGGCAAAAGAACGCCCAAAATTTATCGAAGGGGCGGCCAAAACCCATGGTATTTTGGCCGAAAAAGCGGGTGAGGTCTTTGACCTTTTGGAAAAATTCGCCAACTATGGTTTTAACAAATCGCACGCTGCCGCCTACGCGGTTGTAAGCTATCAAACTGCTTGGCTTAAGGCCAATTATCCTGTGGAGTTCATGGCTGCGGTGATGAATTGCGATATGCATTTGACCGATAAATTGGCAGTCTATAAGCGGGAAGTTGACAGGCTGGGGCTTAAGGTTGTGGCCCCTTGTGTGAATGCTAGCCAAGCCGAGTTTAGCGTGTGTGATGGGGCGTTGATTTACGGCCTAGGTGCACTAAAAGGAGTGGGTACTGAGGCCATGCGCCTAGTGACCAACGCTCGCAAGGGCGCTGGGAGCGAAAAGCCCTTCGTTAACCTTTTTGACTTTGCCCGCCGCGTTGATATGAAGCGCGTGGGAAAGCGCCCGTTGGAAATGTTGGCGCGCGCGGGTGGATTTGACAGTCTTGACCCCAATCGCGCGCGGGTGTTTGAGGCGCTTGATCCTTTGGTGGCCTTTTCGGCAGCTGTGCATGAGGCCGCAAGCTCGCAGCAAGTGTCGCTGTTTGGCGAGGCGGGCGCAGATCTGCCCGAACCGCGCCTTCTCGGCCGCGATGATTGGTTGCCCATTGAACGGCTAACCCAAGAGCATCAGGCCATTGGCTTTTATCTGTCAGGCCATCCGTTAGATGATTATATGGGGCCACTTAAGCGCAAAGATGTCATGACACTGGTAGAGTTGACGCTCGCTGCGCAAAATGGCCCAATGGTGGCCAAACTGGCAGGGGCGGTAGCTTCAAAGCAAGAACGAAAATCAGCCAAGGGAAATCGTTTTGCCTTTGTGCAATTGTCTGATCCTACAGGTCTTTACGAAGTCACCGTTTTTTCTGACACGCTTGAGGCGGCGCGCGATGTGCTCGAAGCGGGTCAAAATGTTGTACTAACCGTCGAGGCCCATCTAGAAGGTGAAACCCTTAAGCTTTTGGCCCGTGGAGCTCAACCCATTGACCAAGTGGCCGCACAGGCGGGGGGGGCGAGTTTGCGGATTTATCTTGAGGGTGCGGGCGCAGTTGCCTCGGTTGCTTCGATTTTAGGGCGGCTTGAGCCTGGGCGCACAAAGGGGCCGGTCATTATTTGCATCACCGACCCTGACTTGGGCCAAGAAATTGACATGGTTCTCCCACAAGATTATCCCATAACTCCGCAGGTCAAAGGGGCTATAAAAGCAGTGGGCGGTGTGCTTTTGGTCGAGGAAGTCTAGCTGCTAAAGCCACCTAGTTGCATATTGTGCAATGATGACACTTAAAAGAATGCGGATGACGTGATGCATCGCTACATAGATCATGCCGATGTTTAAACTAAGGGCGATCAAACTCATTTCCGCCAAACCGCCCGGTGCAAAGGCCAAAAACACGGCCGAAACCGACTGGCCTGACACGGTATGCACTAAATATCCAAAACCAATTGCTAACACCATGGCCGCCAGAACATTGGCCAGCGCTAAGCGGCTGGCGCGCGAAATGGCGCCCTTTGGTAGGCCTGCAAAACGCGCGCCCAAAGTGGCTCCGATGACGATCTGAGTTAATCCAACGGCCCAAGCGGGCGGCACTCCTTCAACATAGCCCAGTAAATGGACCAGCCCAGAACCCAGCAAAGGCCCCGTCATGATGGCCGCGGGCAAATGTAAAAGCCTGCCAATTACCAATCCCGCACTGCCCGCCGCGAATAAAATTGTGCCATCCAAAAGCCCAAGCGGTGCGCGTGCTACCTCCGCCCCCGCCGCTGAGCCAACCATATGGCCCGTCAAGATCATAAAGCCGACAGGCACCAAAACGATCGTGAAAATTAGTCGTAAAAACTGTAAAAGCGCCAACATTTGAACGTCACCGCCGACTTGCTCGCCCAAGGTTACGCTTTCGATCAGGCCGCCCGGAACCGATCCAAACAGCGCCGTTGGTCGGTCAAGCCCACCGGCGCGGTAAATCAAATAGCCCATAAAATGGGCCATCGGAATAAACAAAGCCAAAGCTAACAGACTAAACCACCAGCTTGGAATTTGTCCGAGCACCGCTGGGGTGAATGAGCCGCCAATCCCCAAACCAATGATAGGCACGAATCCCATGCGCAATTTAGCAGGGAACATCGCCCGAAGCCCAAAAATCCCGTACCCCGAAATCGCAAAAATTGCCACAAGCCCCATTGCCCCCAGCAGAAGCCCCATCGGCAAATGCAACCCGTACCCCAAGGCCGCCCCAATAAGTGCGATCGCGAAGGTCAGTGCGCAGGCGGGCAGGGCCGCAAAAAAGGCTAAGGTTTTTTTGTGTAACGTGGAACTCAGTGTCATTTGATCACCAATGAGGCGGACGTTGGTCGGTCAGTGGAATAGTACCATTATCTGCCATTCCTTCGGCAGCGCGTTCCATTAATAGCCCGACGCGGCGGCTCAAAAGATCAATTTGATCGGCCTGTTTAGCTACAATTTCAGACAAATCATCCACCATACGGGTGAGATGGGCGATCTTCTCTTCCAGGGATAGAAGGTTATCTTGCATCATTACTTCTTTCTGCGGCCTTGCCCGCTGCCGCCCCATTCGTTAGATGGATAAAAACGCCTTATAGTAAAGGGTCACGCCATGGCCAAGGACAAACAACCTCAACGCCCCAGAGCGGAAACGCCCAAAGGCTTTCGCGATTACTTCGGTGTCGAAGTCATCGAGCGCAAAGCCATGTTAGACGCCATTGCTTCTGTGTATCATCGATATGGGTTTGATCCTTTGGAAACAAGTGCTGTTGAAACGGTTGCGGCTTTGGGCAAATTTTTACCCGATGTTGATCGACCAAATGAAGGTGTGTTTGGCTGGCAAGATGAAGATTCCGACTGGCTTGCGTTGCGCTATGATCTGACCGCTCCCTTGGCGCGGGTTGCGGCACAGTACCGCAATGATCTGCCAAGCCCCTATCGCCGCTATGCCTTTGGCCCCGTTTGGCGCAATGAAAAACCAGGTCCCGGGCGCTTCCGTCAGTTTTACCAATGTGACGCCGACACCGTGGGCGCGCCCTCGGTTGCCGCAGACGCGGAGATTTGTGCCATGTTGGCTGATGCGCTGGAAACCGTGGGCATTGCGCGCCATGATTATGTGGTGCGGGTGAACAACCGCAAAGTGCTAAACGGTGTGATGGAAGTTGCTGGGGTGCTTGACCCAAGTGATCCTACCCGCTTTGAAGAGGCGCGTGGCATCGTTTTGCGTGCCATCGACAAGCTTGACCGTCTTGGGATTGAGGGAGTGCGCGCGCTTTTGGGCGCAGGGCGCAGAGATGCGTCAGGCGATTTCACCAAAGGCGCAGGGCTTAGCGATAGCCAAGCCGAAGTGGTCATCGGATTTATCGAGGCCAAGGGCGCAACAGGGGCTGCCACCGTGGCGCGGTTGCGTGAGTTGGTTGCAGGCTCACAGATTGGCGTAGATGGTGTGGATGAGCTAGAGACTATTGCGACCCTTCTGGCCGCCCAAGGATATGGCCCTGACCGTATCGAAATTGATCCCTCGGTTGTGCGCGGTCTTGGCTACTATACTGGTCCCGTTTTTGAGGCCGAGCTGACCTTTGACATTTTGGATGAAAAAGGCCGTAAACGACAGTTTGGCTCAGTTGCAGGTGGGGGGCGTTATGATGATTTGGTCAAACGTTTCACAGGCCAAAGTGTGCCGGCCACGGGTGTCTCGATCGGGGTGGACCGTCTGCTGGCCGCTTTGCGCGCCAAAGGTCAAAGCCAAATTGCGTCAAGGGGCCCGATCGTCGTCACGGTGATGGATAAAGAGCGTATGGCCGATTATATGATCATGGTGGGCGAGTTGCGCGCCGCTGGCCTGCGGGCAGAATGTTATTTTGGCAATCCCAAAAGCTTTGGAAATCAACTGAAATATGCCGATAAACGTCAAAGCCCGATTGCGGTGATCCAGGGCGCTGATGAGTTGGGCAAAGGCTCGGTTATCTTAAAAGATCTAGCGCTGGGCGCAAAAATTGCCGAAAATGCCAGCCTGGAAGAATGGAAATCACGCCCTGCTCAGCGCGAGGTGGCGCGCGTCGATCTGGTGGCGGCGGTCCGGGACATGCTGGCCAATGGCTGATGTAAACAAAGTACGCGCCACGGCAGAGGATTTGTTTGCATCCTTTCAAGCGGCAGGGGCGCAGATGATCGACGCCGATATTTTGTTGCCTGCTGAAAGCCTGCTTGATCTTTACGGCGAAGATATCCGCGCGCGGGCCTATGTCACTACTGACCCGCTGTTGGGTGAGATGATGTTGCGGCCAGACTTTACCGTGCCCGTGGTGCAAGCCCATATGGCCAAAGGGGCTGCACAAGCGTGCTATACCTATATGGGCCCCGTTTTTCGTAAACAAGATCACCACGAGGCGCGCGCCCGCGAATATCTGCAGGTGGGTTATGAGCGTTTTGGTGGTGACGCCCCCCATCAAGCCGACGCCGAGGTTTTTGCACTTTTTGAGAGGCTGTTACGGCCGCTTTCATTGCAAGCCAGCATTGGCGATATTGGTATTTTAATAGCCGCCGTTCATGGCCTGACCACGACCGAGCGCCGCAAAGCAGCCTTGATACGCCATATCTGGCGTCCCGCGCGGTTTCGCGCCTTGCTTGACCGTTTTGTGGGGCGTAGCCCCTTGCCGGCCGCGCGGCAAGATTTACTGGCCCGCCTTGCCCAAGGCGACGCGCAAAGCCTAATCGCCCAGGCAAGCCCGCATATCGGATTGCGCTCGATTA
>DPZQ01000065.1 GCA_003536295.1 Rhodobacter sp.
ATAGGGCGTATAGGCCGTATACCACGCGGGATTTTCGAAAATATTGCGCGCGATCACTGGTGGGGTAAACGTGCCGTAATAACCCTGGCCGATCAGGCTGGTCATCACCTGATTTTTCGCAGCCACCCCGCGCATATGCGCCAAAAGGTCATTTTCCGACAAGGCAGGCCAGCTTAAATCAGTTTTTTGGCGCAGCGCATCCGGCACGGTTTCCTTGATCAGCTGATCCAAACTATCGGCCCCAATGGCGGCCAACATTTGGTCAATATCACTTTGCTTGGGGCCAATATGGCGTGTTGCGGCAAAATCATCGGGATTATAGGCGCTTTTGGCGAAGGTCATGGGGGATCCGATCAAAGTAAAGCAGGATTAACTTAAAAAAGCCTCGTAATCGGCGCTGGTCATAAAGCTATCAAGCGCCGATAGGTCTTTGATTTTCATTTTAAAAAACCAAGCGCGCCCGTCGGGGTCTTCGTTGATCAGGCCCGGATTATCGGCCAGATCGGCATTCACTTCCACAATCTGACCATCAAGCGGCGCCAAAATATCAGAGGCGGCTTTAACGCTTTCAATTACAGCGACTTCTTGACCAAGTTTCACGTCAGTACCGACCTGCGGCAGGTCAACAAAAACCACATCGCCCAAGCTTGACGCGGCATGTTCAGTAATGCCAACCACCACCAGATCGCCTTCAAGGCGCAGCCATTCGTGTTCTTTCGTATATTTCATGTCGTGCTCCGTTTGCGAAAATGATTGGGGAAAAAGGGAAGAGCGCAGATTTTTACGGGTAGTTTTTTGCCCCGAACCTCGCCCAGAAGGTCAAGCCCTAGGGCGCTATGGGCGGCGTCAACCAAGCCCATCGCGATTGGCGCTGAGAGCGAAGGCCCAAACCCGCCCGAGGTGACGCGGCCCACTTCAACGCCGCTGGTTGAAAACAAAACCGTGCCATCACGCATGGGCGCGCGGCCTTCGGGGTAAAGCCCAACCCGCTTGCGCGTGGGGCCAGATCGCATTTGCGCTTCGATCGCATCGGCCCCTAAATAGCCCCCTGCCCGCGCCCCATTTGGGCGGCGCTGTTTTGAAATGGCCCAAGTCAGGCCCGCTTCAATTGGGGAAATGCTGGTGTCAATTTCATGGCCATAAAGGCAAAGCGCCGCTTCAAGGCGCAAACTGTCGCGCGCACCAAGGCCAATTGGGGCTACTTCGGGCATGGCGAAAAGCGCATAGGCCAGCGCTGCGGCGCCCGCATTTGGAACCGAGATTTCAAAGCCATCTTCGCCCGTATAACCCGAACGCGACACCCAGATTTCGCCAAAATCGCTGTTAAAAACGCCGCAATCCATGAAGTATAAAGATTGAATATCGGGCACAATCCGCGCCATCGCTTTGGCCGCCAGTGGCCCTTGTAGCGCCAAAAGCGCGCGCTCCGTTACGGGGGTGATGAAAGCCTGTGCGCTCAGTTCAGCCGCGAAATGCGCCAGATCTTCGGTTTTGCGCCCCGCATTGACCACGATAAAGATATGATCGCCCCGATTGGAAAACATCACATCGTCTAAAATTCCACCATTTGCCTGCGTTAAAAACCCGTAGCGCTGGCGCCCAAGCCCCAAACCTAAGACATCAACTGGCATCAAGCGTTCAAGCGCCAGCGTCAAATCGGCCATTGTGGTTTTGGGGTAAAGCAGCACTTGGCCCATGTGGCTTACGTCAAACAACCCAGCCTTTGCGCGGCAGTGCAAATGTTCAGCCATCACGCCCATGCCGTATTGCACGGGCATATTAGAACCGGCAAAGGGCGCGAATTTGGCCCCAATTTCGGCGTGTAAATCTTCCAGAACCAAACTAGCCAGCGACAACGCGGTTTCGGACATTATGCCCCCCCAAGTTATGCTGGTAAATGGCCCAGCATCGATCAAACAGGTAATCCCCGTTCACGATGCCCCTTCTGTCTTTGCCCAACATGAGCGCCTGAGATTATTGTCCCTTCGGCGGGCCTAAGGCCACTCTCCAGAATCTATAGTCTTAGGGTCCTTTTGCCTGAGAGTTTACCAGGGCGGTTGCTCCTTCGGCCCGAGATCACGGGGTGATTTCGCTTCTCCCACCAAGACGTTGTCAGATTAGGCTGAGTGCAAAATAATTTCAAGATAAATTTTTTCACGCTGCTTAACTATCGTGAGTATTAGTAAATAAGTATTTATTTTCTTCCGCGACAAAACCACGCTTTGGCGTAAAGCGCTTCCAGCCTTTGCATGCATTTAGATTTATTTTCCTAAGTTAATGACTGCACACCTGCAAGCATCGTCTCAACCAAGACCTGAATGACCACCGTAGAATCCCAAGCCGCGGGTACTTCGATTTGTGCCGAAAGTCGGTAGCGGGCAAAGGCCCGTGAATTCACTTGAAGACCTACGCGATAAACGCAAGTTCACTTTCCCAACCGCTGGTCGCTTTTTGGCGCAGTTTGGCGTTATTCCTGTGACCTTTGCCTTGGGAAGACGTGGAAGTGGCGCTGCAAACAGGCGATCTTGACGGTTTGGCTTGGTCTAGGATTACCGAAGACTACACCTTGGGCTGGTCGAAAGTTGCACCTTACTTCCTAACCAACAATATATCGGGCGCTTGGGTTGGGCATTTCTTTGCCAATATGGAGCGTTGGGACGAAGTGCCTGCGCATCTGAAACAACTCTTGCAAACATGCTTTGATCAATCGCATTATCATCGTCAATGGTGGTATTGGGCGGGCGAAGCCAAGCTGCGGGTGGAAGGGCCAGATATGGAGCTGACCTCGCTTCCTTCGGAAGACTGCGCCAAGCTAGAAGCCGCCACGCACGTGTTCTGGGATGAAAGCGAATTAAAAGCCAAAGTCGTGTCGATCATCCGTGCCTAGAATGACACGATGGTTAAAGCGGGCCAACTTTACCGCTACTAATATGTAAAGCGCCCTGCTCCCACTTGGGGGAGCAGGGCATTATTTCGGAGACGCCCAATGCCTGCTAATATGACTTTTCAAGCCCTGAAAGCAGCCATTAAGGCTGGCGAGATCGACACGGTCATCACCTGCGCCTGTGATATGCAGGGCCGCCTTCAGGGAAAACGCTTTCACGCCATGCATTTTCTGGACAGCGCTTATGAGGAAACCCACTGCTGCAATTACCTGCTTGCCACCGATCTAGAGATGGTCACGGTTCAAGGTTATGAAGCCTCATCTTGGAACCGCGGTTATGGTGATTACACGCTCAAACCCAATCTGGACACCATTCGTAGGGTTCCCTGGCTGCCTGGCACCGCAATGGTCATGTGCGATCTCTACGATCACCACGGCCATACGCTCGTCGCCCATGCGCCGCGCAGTGTTTTGATGGCGCAAGTCGTCCGCGCCCGCGCCATGGGGTTTGAACCCATGATGGCCACCGAGCTTGAGTTTTACCTTTTTGAAGAAACCTATCCGCAGCTGTTTGATGCGAAATACCGCGAAATGACCCCTGTTTCGCGCTATAATATTGATTACGGCATCATGGGCTCGGCCCGTGATGAACCCGTGATGCGCGATCTGCGCAATCATCTTTACAACGCGGGCATCCCAGTGGAATGCACCAAAGGCGAAGCCGACGCTGGCCAAGAAGAGATCAACGCGAAATATTCCGATGCGATCGACACCGCCGATATGCACGCGATCATCAAATGGGCCACCAAAGAAATCGCGCAAAACCATGGCAAATCCGCAACTTTCATGGCCAAATATCACCATGACAAAGCCGGGTCCTCATCGCATGTGCATCAATCGCTTTGGGCCGGGGGTAAGAATATCTTTTATGACGCCGAAGCGAAACACGGCATGTCAGCTGTGATGCAAAGCTATATGGCGGGGCAGCTGGCCCATGCCCGTGAATTTGCTTATTTTCTGGCTCCTTACGTCAATTCTTACAAACGCTTTTGTGTCGGCATGTTTGCGCCCACCAAAGCGGTTTGGAGCCTTGATAACCGCACCGCAGGCTTTCGCGTTTGCGGCGAAGACACCAAAGGAGTGCGGGTGGAATGCCGAATTGGCGGCGCCGATTTAAACCCTTATCTGGCTTGTGCGGCGCTTTTGGCCGCAGGGCTTGATGGGATTGAAAAAGGCATGAAACTGCAACCCGCCATTTCGGGCGATCTTTACGGTGCGGGCGATGTGACCGCTATTCCACATTCGCTATTGGAAGCCGCCGAAGAATTGCGCGGATCTGACTTTCTGAAATCAGCCTTTGGCGCAGATGTGGTGGCCCATTACCACCGCGCCGCCCTTTGGGAGGTTGAGGAATCTTTGCGCGTGGTTACCGATTGGGACCGTGCGCGCGGATTTGAACGGGCTTAGTTTTCAACAACGCCTTTGGCGGATGGTGACCCACCGCTGGGGGTTAGAAAGGTCAATATGACAAAAATGATTCAGTGTATTTCGCCCGTAGACGGGCGGGTCTATGCCGAGCGGCCTGCGCTTAGCTTGGCCGATGCCGAAGCTGCCGTCGCTCGCGCCCGAAAAGCCCAAAGCGCTTGGGCCGCGCGCCCCTTGGCCGAACGCATCGCTTTGGTTCAAGCGGGGGTGAAAAACCTAAACGCCTTGAAAGACGTGATCGTGGAAGAGCTAGCTTGGCAAATGGGCCGTCCCACGCGTTACGGTGGCGAATTTGGCGGCGTGAATGACCGCACGGCCTATATGTCAGGCATTGCGGCCGCCACTTTGGCGCCCCAGATTGTGGAAGACAGCGCTACGTTCAAACGCCAAATCACCCGCGAAGCGCTAGGGGTTGTGGCGATCATCGCTCCCTGGAACTACCCCTATTTGACCACGATCAACACGCTGGTTCCGGCATTAATTGCGGGCAATACCGTGATTTTGAAACATGCCAGCCAAACGCTTTTGGTTGGCGAGCGCATGTTTGAAGCCTTTGCCGCCGCAGGCCTGCCTTCGGATGTATTCCAAAACCTGTTCCTAACCCATGACGTGACCGAAGCCCTGATCAAAGCCCGCGCCTTTAACTTTGTGAACTTCACAGGCTCAGTCGCAGGCGGCGCCAATATCGAGCGCGCAGCGGCAGGCACATTCACGGGCCTTGGGCTTGAACTTGGCGGCAAAGATCCTGGCTATGTGGCCCAAGACGCCGATCTTGACGCTGCGGTTGATAGTTTGATGGATGGAGCCATGTTTAACGCGGGCCAATGCTGCTGCGGGATTGAACGCATTTACGTGCATGAAAGCCTTTATGACGCCTTTGTTGAAAAATCGGTGGCTTGGGTCAAAGCCCTAAAACTTGGCAATCCTTTTGATGCCACGTCCACCCTTGGGCCCATGGCGCACCGCCGTTTTGCCCAAATCGTGCGCGACCAAACCGCCGAGGCGATCAAAGCGGGCGCAAAACCCCTGATCGATCCCGCCCTTTTCCCCACCGATGATGGCGGCGCCTATCTAGCACCGCAAATCTTGGTCAATGTGAACCACAACATGCGCGTCATGGGCGAAGAAAGCTTTGGGCCTGTGGTGGGGATCATGAAAGTGGCGTCTGACGCCGAAGCGGTCACCCTGATGAATGACAGCCCCTACGGCCTAACCTGTTCGATCTGGACGGCAGACGCCGAGCGCGCGGCCACCATTGGCGCCCAAATCGAAACGGGCACCGTGTTTATGAACCGCTGTGATTACCTTGACCCAGCCCTGTGCTGGACGGGCTGCAAAGACACAGGCCGCGGCGGATCGCTATCGATGCTTGGCTATTATTCTGTAACACGCCCGAAATCTTATCATCTAAAAAAGGTGACGAAATGACCGTATCGACTATGAATTGGAACTACCCAACCGCCATAAAATTCGGCCTTAAACGGATCGAAGAATTGGCCAACCATTGCCAAGCCGCAGGTGTGACCCGCCCGCTTTTGGTAACCGACAAAGCGCTGGCATCGCTTCCCATCACAGCGCAAGCGCTGGCGATTATGGAAAAGGGCGGCTTGGGCCGTGCGGTTTTTTCCAATGTGGATCCAAATCCACACGAAGGCAATCTGGCCGAAGGTATCGCCGTTTATTTGGTGGGCAATCATGACGGAGTGATTTGCTTTGGCGGCGGCTCGGCGCTTGATCTGGGCAAGCTCATTGCATTTATGGCACGCCAACGCGCTGATCTATCGATCTGGGATCTTGAAGATATTGGCGATTGGTACACCCGCGCCGATGCGTCAAAGATAGCGCCCATTATCGCGGTACCAACAACGGCGGGCACGGGTTCAGAAGTGGGCCGTGCGGGCGTTTTGACCAATAGCGTGACCCATAAGAAAAAGATCATTTTCCATCCCAAACTCATGCCCGCGATCACGATCTGCGATCCTGAACTTACGGTCGGAATGCCTTCTTTCATTACCGCAGGCACGGGGATGGACGCGCTGGCCCATAGCCTTGAAGCCTATTGCAGCCCGTTTTATCACCCAATGTCACAAGGCATTGCGCTTGAAGGGATGCGTTTGGTTTTTGAAAATCTGCCCACCGCCTTTGCCACCCCCACCAACATAGAAGCCCGCGCCCATATGATGAGCGCGGCGGCCATGGGGGCCGTGGCATTTCAAAAAGGCCTGGGCGCTATACATTCTCTGTCGCATCCTGTGGGTGCGGTTTATGGCACGCATCACGGCACGACCAATGCGTGCGTGATGCCGATGGTGTTGGATTATAACCGGCATGCCATTGAAACCCACATCGAAAAAGCCGCCGCCTATTTGGATATTGCAGGCGGGTTTGAAGGGTTTAAAGCCGCCGTTCTAAAACTGCGGGTTGATCTCAACATTCCCAAAACCCTAACCAAAATGGGCGTTAAAGCCGCCGATCTGGATATGCTGACCGAGATGGCTTTAGAAGACCCATCCTGCGGCGGCAATCCGATTGAAATGACGCGTGAAAATACCCGAGCTTTGTTTGAGGCCTGTATGTAAACAGGCAGATTCCTGCAGCCATAAGAGTACCGTTGGATGATCTTTGATGAACGACGATCAGAGTTGGGCGAAGGCCCCTTTTGGCACCCAAAACGGGAGGCCCTGTTTTGGTTTGACATTTTGAAACAAAAACTTCTGACGAGAGATGCCCAAGGCCCACAAGAATGGTATTTTTCAGATATGGTTTCGGCCGCAGGTTGGATCGATCACAGCAGTTTGCTGATCGCTTCGACCGGTGGCCTTATCGTATTTGATCTTGAGCACAAAACCCAAAGGCTTTTGTGTGGATTTGAGGGTGATCCACCCCACAACAGGCCCAATGACGGACGGACCGACCCACAAAACGGCTTTTGGATAGGAACGATGAGTCAAAGCCATGCGCCGAATGCGGGGGCTATCTACCGATATTACCGTGGCACGCTGCGCAAACTCTTTTCAGGTCTAACGATTCCAAATACGATCTGCTTTTCCCCCGACGGGCAAAGCGCCTATTTCTCTGATACACCCTCAGGCCACGTCATGCGGGTGGCACTTGATACGCAGGGTTGGCCTAAGGGCAAACCAGAGGTTTATCTAGATCTAAAGCCCCTTGGTCTAAATCCTGATGGGGCTGTAATTGACACCGCAGGTATGATGTGGCTGGCACAATGGGGTGCGTCACGAGTTGCGGCCTATGGGCCTGATGGGGCCTTTGTCAAAGCGATCAGCTTTGATGCGCCCAATATCAGCTGCCCAGCCTTTGGCGGTGATAACCTGCGAACACTTTACTGCACCTCGGCACAAGAGGGTATGGCCCCCGACGCGCGCGCTCGCACCCCCCACGCGGGCAAAGTCTTTGCCCAAGCCAATGTGGCCTTGGGCCAAATCAGTCCCCGAGTGATCTTATAAGGGCCAAGAGCTTAGGCGTCGCGCTTGGCGATCCAATCAAAGTCGGGGTGATTTTCAAAACGCCAGTTACGCCGAGGGCCCGCCATCACATTTAGGTAGTACATTTCGAACCCATAGGGCGCACCACAAGGGTGATGGCCTTTAGGCACCAAAACCACGTCCCCATCCGCAACGGCAATGGTTTCATTCAAGCTAAGATCATCATTAAAAACCCGCTGCACCCCAAACCCCGAGGCAGG
>DPZQ01000067.1 GCA_003536295.1 Rhodobacter sp.
CCACCATTCAGGGGCTATGCGTTCAGGGCCTATGGCTTGGAGCACAGCAAAATCCCGTCTGCGCCAGCGAAATGTGGTAGGCACATGTGGCACAGCATCCGCGCCGAGCGCTTCTGGGCGAAAAATCAACAGCGGGCGCGGCGTCGGAGGGCATGGCCAAACTTTGGGCGAGGGCTCAGACCAGGCCGCCGACAGAATGAGGGCGCTTTTTTCAGGTATATTGCTTTGGGCCGGATGCAGACGCGTTACACAGTCGCTACCCAATTTAGTCACAAGCTTGCCGATCAGATCATCAAAAGCGCTATCTTGGCTTTGGCGCGTGACCGCATTTTGCAAAGCAATCGCATGGCCTGAATGTTGAAGCGCGACGATGGCTTCGCTAGCAACCACCATTAGGCGCAAACAATCAATGCCAAAGCCCGGTTCAATTTGACCATATTTCAGCATCAAAAGTGGGTGGATGCGCTCAGGATCTTGCGCAGCACGCGTGAGACCCACTTCGATCACCTGCACTTGCCCATCGGTGCGAAAGGCCTGAAGACGTACCCGCCTTGCCCCCTGCCCTTTCAATCTCAGTTGGGCACAGAGGACAGGTAAAAGCCGTTCAACCCCCGCAACAATATCGGCCAAAAGGCCGATGGGTTCGGGCAGAGTTAGGCGCACAACAAACCGCTGCACTACCCGTGCAGGGGAAATAGGCTCGGCTTCTAGGCCCAAGGCCTGATCAAGCCTTCGCAGCAAAAGGATACCAAAACGTTTGGATAGCCCAGCGCGTGGAAGGGCTAAAAGGTCAGAAATCTGGCGCACACCCAATCGCGCAAGGCTCGCAACCGTTTCCTCAGGAAGGCGCAAGGCAGCAATTGGCAAAGGTTTAAGCGCCGCGCAGCTTTCTCCAACCATGGCAATAGCGCTTAAATCAATCCCTTGGGGCATCTCCAAAATGGGGGCTGTCCCACCCCTTTCCCAATGGCGTCGCTTGGTGGCACGTGCCCTTGTGGCGCGCGCCTCTTGTGCGATGGCGTCGCCACTACGATGCACGGCCTGCGCCTGCCCCGCATAACGCGCCAAAGCCCATGCCGCCCCAGCCGTGTCGGCCAAGCCCATGCGCACTGTAAGACCCAAAGCAAGACTATCGCGATACGCCTCTTGCATGAGGGGCTGTTCGCCTCCGAATAAATGCGCACAGCCCGTTATATCAATCAGCAAACCAGCCCGCCCCTCTTGCGCGACCCAAGGTGAAAACTTACCTGCCCAGCGTTGTAGAGCCTGCAAAAATAGCGCATCGCGTAAAGGTTCAGCTATTTTACTGGTCAGGCTGGAACAAAGAGCTGTGGCATCGCGCAATGGTTGGCCCAAGCGCAGGCCTGCCTGCTCGGCCTCCTGATTTAGGCTTAACAAAACCTGCCCCGCGGCAGGGGAGCTCGCCACCGCAAAGGGTCCCAAGGACCCAAAGCCCTGTGCACGCACCATCCGTTCAGCCGCAAGGCGAGAAAACCAAAGGCAAAGGATTCGCTTCATGCATACATGTTCTCATTTTGTTCTTATATGCACAAGATGGCGCGTCTAACCCTTCAGTTCGTCGGAAAACGATGACCACCATACAGAAAAATGATACGCTTTTGGCCAAAAAGCCAAGCATTCAACACAGCCATCTCAACACTAGACGCCAAAAACACATCCGCAAACAGAGAGGGTCTTGGAATGTTGGCGCCAGCGGCACAAGCTGGCAAAAAAGTTACAGAATGTAAGCTTGGCAAGGGGGTTTGACACAGCCGAACCCCTGCCCCAATAGCTTAACCACAGCTGATTTTGTAAACCAAACCTTGCGTATCCAGCGAAAAATTGATGCGGTTTGCGGCATATTCTTGGGTGACAATACCCCCAACTGCCACGATACGAAACGGCCGGTTCCATTCGCGCGTCTCAATCTCTTGGGCATTTTGACCAAGCAAGTCTTGATAATCGGCCGCATGGCAGGTGTCTGGTTCACGGGCAAAAAGGTTTGCCTTTTCAATGCCTACTTCTACAGCGGCAAGATCCGTCACTATGGGAACCAATGGAATAACTGGGGGCGCGGGAACAATGGGCGCTTTTGCAATTTCATAGCCGCTACTATCGGTGCAGGCAGCAAGTGCTAAAAACAAAAAGGTCGCAAAGGGGGTGAAAAGCTGTTTCATAGGGGCCAACTCTTAGGTTATTTAGAGTGTCATCGCATAATTGCTTATAAATGAACAGGAAGGATTTGTCATGATCACACGTGCTGCAGTGGCTGTTGAGGCGGGAAAACCCCTTGTCATCATGGATGTTCGCCTTGATGGACCTAAATATGGCGAAGTTTTAATCGAGATCAAAGCCACCGGCATTTGTCACACGGATGAATTCACCCTGTCTGGTGCAGATCCTGAAGGGCTTTTTCCATCGATTCTAGGCCATGAAGGTGCGGGCATTGTGATCAAAATAGGCGAAGGCGTGACCAGTCTTGCGGTGGGTGATCATGTAATCCCGCTTTATACGCCCGAATGCCGCAGCTGTCCCAGCTGCCTAAGCCGCAAAACCAATCTTTGTACCGCCATTCGCACCACCCAAGGACAAGGACTTATGCCCGATGGCACCACGCGCTTTTCCATGATGGATGGCACACCTATCTATCACTATATGGGGTGCTCAACCTTTGCCAATCACACGGTGATGCCCGAAATTGCCTTGGCCAAAGTGCGCTCCGATGCACCTTTTGACAAGATTTGCTATATTGGCTGTGGTGTGACAACCGGAATTGGGGCCGTGATCAATACGGCCCAAGTTGAAATCGGCGCAAAGGCGGTGGTCTTTGGATTGGGCGGTATTGGGCTAAATGTTATTCAAGGCCTGAAAATGGCGGGCGCCGATATGATTATTGGCGTTGATTTGAATGATGACAAAGAGGAATGGGGCCGACGATTTGGTATGACCCATTTCGTCAACCCCTCAAAAATCGATGCCGCGGTCGTGCCCCATATTATTGAGATAACCAAAACCCCTTTTGACCAAATTGGCGGTGCTGACTACTCATTTGACTGTACGGGCAACGTCAAAGTGATGCGCGATGCGCTAGAATGCACCCACCGCGGTTGGGGGCAATCAATTGTGATTGGCGTCGCCCCTGCGGGTGCGGTCATTGAAACGCGCCCCTTCCAACTGGTCACAGGGCGCATTTGGAAAGGCACCGCCTTTGGTGGCGCGCGCGGGCGCACAGATGTACCAAAGATTGTGGATTGGTACATGGACGGAAAGATTGAGATTGACGCAATGATCACCCACCAAATGCCGCTAAAAGATATCAACAAAGCCTTTGATCTGATGCGTGATGGCAAAAGCATCCGCTCGGTCGTTGTCTTTTAGGCATGGTGTTTTAGCTGGGCGCAATCGTGGTTGCGCTTGGGGCCTTTGGGGTTAACATCGGGCGCAACAGCGCCATCGGATGCGCCCGCAAGGTCAAACGTAGCGCCACATAATCTTCGACTACCTGTTCGCCCAGCGCCATTTGCGCAAAGATGACGTTGGGCTCTGCGCAAGCTTCGCCGTCAATATCTTGGCCGAACAGCGGCAAGGGCGCGCTATCGGCCAGGCCTTTGGCCTCCCAAAGCGCATCGCGCCTTGTCATATCTAATGCGGCAAAAGCGTCGGCCTCGGCCAAGCGGGTCAGACTGGCCCGAGACAGGCCCGCGCGGCGCCACAGATCTTGCACATTTTGATAGCCATTGCCCCGCGCGGCGGCGATCCAGCCGGCCTCTTCTTCGCGCAGCCCTTTGATTTGGCGAAAGCCAAGCCGCAAAGCCAGACCGCCACGCCCATCCGGCTCCAGCTTATTTTCCCAATGGCTGGTATTGATACAAATAGGCCGGATCGCCACATCATGATTTTGGGCATCACGAATGATTTGAGCTGGTGCATAAAATCCCATGGGCTGCGAATTCAAAAGCGCGCAGGCAAAAATCCCTGGATGGTGGCATTTTATCCAAGCGCTGGCATAGACCAGCAGCGCAAAGCTGGCAGCATGGCTTTCGGGAAATCCATAACTGCCAAAGCCTTCGATTTGAGAAAAGCAGCGCTCGGCAAATTCGGCTTCATAGCCATTTTGGCGCATACCATTTAAAAACCGGCTTTTTAACGCGCCGACATTACCGTGCTTTTTAAACGTGGCCAATGCGCGGCGTAGTTGATCGGCCTCGTCGGGGCTAAACCCCGCCCCGATAATCGCGATTTGCATCGCCTGCTCTTGAAACAGCGGCACGCCAAGCGTTTTGCCAAGCACATCCCCCAATGCATCCGAGGGAAATTCAACGGTTTCCTCTTTGTTACGCCGGCGCAGATAAGGATGCACCATATCCCCCTGAATGGGGCCTGGCCGCACAATCGCCACTTCGATCACCAAATCATAAAAACAGCGGGGTTGCATCCGTGGCAAAAAGTTCATCTGCGCGCGGCTTTCC
>DPZQ01000109.1 GCA_003536295.1 Rhodobacter sp.
TATCGAGGGCGAACAGTTCTTCCAATATCTTAAAGATAGTTTCGACGTGCTTTACGCCGAAGGCCAAGCGGGGGCTGCTAAGATGTTTTCAATAGGGCTCCATTGCCGCCTGATCGGGCGCCCCGGTAAAATCGCAGGCTTGATGCGTTTTCTAGACTATGCCCAGTCTCACAGCGATGTTTGGTTTGCCAAACGGATCGAGATTGCACGCCACTGGGCCGCCACCCATCCCCACCACCGCTATGAGCGTCCTCACCAAATGAGCCGCGAGCGTTTTGTGGCCCGTTTTGGTGGTATTTTTGAGCATTCACCTTGGATTGCCGAGCAGGCGCATGACCTTGAACTTGGCCCAGCACATGACAGTGCTACAGGTCTTCAAAATGCTTTGGCGCGCGCCTTTCGTACGGCCAGCCATGCCGAGCGCATGGGCGTCTTGACCGCTCATCCTGATTTGGCAGGCAAGCTGGCCAAAGCCAAACAATTGACTGAACATTCCACCGCCGAACAAGCCAGCGCCGCCCTTGACGCCCTAACCGATACCGAGCGCGCGCGTTTTAGCGATCTGAACCAAACCTATGTGGCCAAACATGGGTTTCCTTTTATCATTGCGGTGCGCGATCATACCAAAGCCTCGATCCTTCAGGCCTTTGAAACGCGTATCCATAACGCATCGGACATTGAATTTGCCACGGCCTGCGGGCAGGTGGAACGTATCGCGCTCTTGCGCCTTAAGGAATTATTACCGTGAGCGACCAAACCTATTTTGCACCCCTTGGTGGGCTGCCCCCGCAAACCCATCTTATGACGGGCCGCGCCGTCTTTACGGACGCCTATGCCTTTATCCCACGTGGCGTTTTTTCGGACATTGTCACAAGCCTATTACCACATTGGGCACATACAAAGCTTTGGGTCATTGCGCGCCCCATGACAGGCTTTAGTGAAACTTTTAGCCAATATGTTATGGAAGTGGCCCCAAGCGGCGGTTCAAGCCGTCCAGAGATGCAAGCGGGCGTACAATCGGTATTGTTTGTCACCCAAGGCGAAATGCGTCTGACGCTTGGGGGTCAAACGCATATTTTGCAAGCGGGCGGCTATGCCTATATTCCCGCAGGTTCGGATTGGGCGGTGCATAATCGTGCGGCCGGGCCTTTGCGCTTTCACTGGATCCGCAAACTATACGAGCCCGTCGAAGGCATAGCACCCCCGCAGGCTTTGATCACCTCGGATCAGGCGGTTACACCGATCCCGATGCCCGACACGAATGGCGCATGGGCCACCAGCCGCTTTATTGATCCGACCGACCTTGCCCATGATATGCATGTTAATGTCGTGACCTTTCAGCCCGGCGGCACCATTCCCTTTGAGGAAACCCATGTCATGGAACATGGGCTTTATGTGCTTGAGGGCAAAGCCGTATATAAGCTTAACAAAGATTGGGTCGAGGTCGAGGCAGGCGATTTCATGTGGCTGCGCGCCTATTGCCCACAGGCGTGCTATGCGGCAGGCCCCGGCCCTTTTCGGTATTTACTTTACAAAGATGTTAATCGTCATGCAAAATTGGGTTCATTAGGTGGCTTTGGGCAGGCCAGTGTGGGGAAGTGAATGATTGAAGTGTACACGCAATCGCTTTCGCAAGAGCTATTCGCCCCGTTTGGTGATGTGATCGAGGTATCAGGCACCCCTGACAAAATGATCAATAAGGCGATGTGCGGACGCTTTCATGACCGCGCGCATCTGCAAACCGACCCTGAGGGCCGGCTTGGCCTTTCGCTTTTTCAGTCACAATCCTTTGCCCTGCCCCTTATGCTTGAGATGGTCGAGCGTCACCCTCTAGGATCACAAGCTTTTATTCCGATGCATCAAAATCCCTTCTTGGTGATCGTAGCCCCCGATCAGGCGGGCCAACCAGGCACGCCTTTGGCCTTTGTAACAAACGGGGCGCAGGCGGTGAATATTGGTAGGGACATCTGGCATGGTGTGTTAACCCCCTTGGCAGATCCGGGCCTATTTACGGTAATTGACCGCATTGGATCTGGAAATAACCTAGAAGAATTTTGGTATAAAACCCCCTTTAGGATCATACCAAACTAGCCCGAATGGGTAATTAAGACCGGAACAGGTCATCACAACGGAAGGAATGAAAATGGTTGATACATCTTTCGGCACGGCCGAACAGCTTAAAGATCCAGATTATATGCCGCCCCTATCAAAGGCTGTGCCTTTGGGGATTCAGCATGTTTTGGCTATGTTTGTGTCCAACGTCACACCCGCGATTATCGTTGCTGGCGCGGCGGGCATCGGATTTGGCTCGGATCAGGGGGCCTTGGGCTTTCCTGACATGACCTATATGATCCAGATGTCGATCTTGTTTGCGGGCATTGCAACTTTGCTACAAACTATCGGAATGGGCCCTGTCGGCGCGCGCTTGCCGATTGTGCAAGGCACTTCATTTGCCTTTGTGCCCGTGATGATCCCTGCTGTTGCAGGTTTGGGCACGGCGGGTCTTGCAGGCCTGATGACGGGCGTGTTTTTAGGTGGGATTTTCCACTTTTGCCTTGGCTTTTTCGTCGGGCGTATTCGCTACGCTTTGCCACCATTGGTCACGGGCTTGATCGTTCTTATGATCGGGTTAGCTTTGGTTAAAGTGGGTATCCAATATGCCGCAGGCGGCGTGCCTTTGATGGGCAAGCCCGCATTTGGCTCATTAGCCATGTGGACACCTGCTTTGGTCGTGGTTGTTGTGACCTTGGCCGTCAAGTTCTTTATGCGCGGCTTTATGGCTGTGGCGGCCGTTTTGGTAGGCATTATAGCAGGCTATTTGGTTGCCTATTTGATGGGCCAAGTTAACTTTGGCGGCGTAGGCCGTGCAGCGGTCTTTTCGGTGCCACTGCCCTTTAAATGGGGTTTTGAGTTCAACGGCGCAATCGTTTTGGGCATGTGTTTCATGGCTATTGTTTCAGCGATTGAAACCGTAGGCGACACATCCGGCATCACACGGGGTGGTGCAGGGCGCGAAGCGACCGACAAAGAAATCTCTGGCGCGACCTTTGCCGATGGTTTGGGCACGTCGGTTGCGGGTATTTTTGGTGGCTTGCCAAACACATCCTTTAGCCAAAACGTAGGCCTCGTTGCGATGACCGGCGTTATGAGCCGTCATGTCGTTACCATCGGAGCGATCTTCTTGATCGTTTGCGGCTTTATTCCCAAAGTAGGCGCTTTGATCAACACAGTGCCAATCAACGTTTTGGGTGGCGGTGTGATCGTGATGTTCGGCATGGTTTGTGCTTCGGGTGTCAGCATGTTGTCTGCCGTCAACTGGAACCGCCGCAACATGGTAATCTTCGCCACGGCGCTATCGGTCAGCTTTGGCCTGCAGCTTGAGCCGTCAGCCCTGCAACATGTTGGTAAAACAATGCAGATCTTGTTGACCTCGGGCCTATTGCCTGCGGCCTTTATCTCGATCGTGCTGAATTTGGTTTTGCCAGAAAATTTGGGAGACTAATCAAACCTTGGCAAAGGCCCCTTCGGGGGCCTTTGCTCAGTCGCGCAACAAGCGTGCTACATCTAACATACGGTTGGAAAATCCCCACTCATTATCATACCAACCAAAGGCCCGCAGCATTCCTCCTGCGGTTTTACGCGTTTCGGGTAGAGCCATCACAATACTTTCAGGCCGTGCCCGCAAGTCAGATGAGACAAGTGCGCGGTCTGTGGAACCGATGACCGTCTTTTGCTCCACAAAAAGCGCGTTTACAGCCGCAACGTCACAGTCTTTTTCTAGCATCACCGTCAGATCCACAGCAGAGACGCTGGCCACAGGCACCCGAACGGCGGCTCCCTCAATCTTGCCGGCCAAATGTGGCAAAACCACATCTAGCAAACGCTGTGCACTGGTGGTCGTGGGCACCATCGACAAGGCCGCCGCACGCGAACGCGCATAATCTACCGAGGGGGCATCTGTGGTGGGTTGACTGCCAGTATAACAATGAATCGTGGTCATCCACCCCGTTTTGATACCAAACTCCTGATCCAAAAGCCGTACCAAAGGGGCCAGAGCATTGGTCGTGCAAGAGGCGTTCGACAGAATTTTTGCCCCCGTCCTAAGGGCCGCGTCAAGACCCGCCTCATTAGCGCCAAGCACAACCGTATACTGCGCCGCAGCCGATGGCCCCGAAACTAAGACCCGCCGAGCCCCCCCTTCAATGCCCCGCATCGCCACCGCACGCGCATCAGCGCGCCCCGTGCATTCCATCACCAGATCAACGCCCGATAAATCTAAGGCGCTGAGGTCGGGTGCTTGGGTCAGTGGGATGGCCGTGCCATTCACGACCAGGGCCCCCTCATGCAGGGCGACGCTGCCGCCCCATGGGCCAAACACGCTGTCGAACTCAAACAAGTAGGCGCACATTTCGGCAGCGGCGATATCATTGATTCCAACGATTTGAACATCAGCCCAATGGCGGGGCACGCGACCTACAATGTCAAGCGCCCAAGCCCGCAACACCGAGCGCCCGATGCGACCAAAACCATTAATAAAAACGCGCATATTAAACATCCTATTTGATGCGCTTAGACTGACCACGCGCCATTTCCAATTGCCAGAGCTATTTTCTAAGACGCGCCTATTCTCCCGCCAAAGATAATTCGTCGCAGCCATATTGGCAAAGAGCGCCAATCACTTGGGTCATGGTCTGTTTGAAGGCCATAAAATTAACATTGGGAGTAATTTTAGCTTCGTCTAAATACAGGGCGCGATTGATTTCTATCTGGAGGGCGTGGCGCGCATGGGCGGGCTTACCATAGGCGTGTGTTATATATGCACCGGCAAAAGGTACATTACGCGCCACCGTAAGGCCCGCTTGGACAAAACAGGTGCTGACAAAGTCGCTTAAGTCTGCGCCTGCGCTGCTACCAAAACGGTCACCCAAAATAATATCAATCTGTTGCCCCTTTGGTGTCATTTGCGAAGCCCCTTGCGGCATGGAATGCATGTCAAGCAAAAGCACTTGCCCAAATCGCATATGGGTCGCATCGATCAAGCCCCGCAGCGCATTATGATAAGGGTGCCATGCACGATCAATGCGCGCTTGCGCCTCGGACAGGGAAAGTTTGCCACGTTGGATGGTGCGCGCACCTGCAACAACGCGAGGAATCACGCCTAAGCCAGATGCAATGCGCAAATTATGAAATGGCTTCGCTACCCCTTCTATCAAGGTTGGGTCTAGCTCATCATCGCGGCGGTTCAGATCAAGATAGGCACGTGGATATGTGGCGCAAATCATTGTAGCGCCATGCGCGGAAGCTCCTTCGATCAACTGATCAACAAATGCATCTTCAGATGAGCGTATATCCGTAGCATCAAGAAGACTATTTTGTAAAAAGTCAGCAGGATAATGGCAGCCACTATGGGGTGAAGAAAACACAACAGGCGTGCTTTGCAATTCGGGCACGATGATCTTATAGGGTGGGATTATCATATTTGCTCCTTACACCTTTTATAGTGTGAATTTTTAAAATCCAAAACCACTTGAACAGATCGTTGCTTCTATTTATAGAGCGCACATCGACATGCCGCATCCATTTTCCATTTTTGGTAATGGGGGGGTGAGTCAGGGCGGTTAGCTCAGCGGTAGAGCACTACGTTGACATCGTAGTGGCCACTGGTTCGATCCCAGTACCGCCCACCATTTCGCGGTGTTTCGCAAGAAACACCAATAGATTAATGGCGCAAAGCGCCGAGAATAGGAGAGACCGATGAAAGTTGCGAACTCGCTCCGCTCGTTGAAGTCGCGTCACCGCGACTGTCAAGTTGTGCGCCGCAAGGGCCGTGTTTATGTGATCAACAAAACACAAAAACGTTTCAAAGCCCGTCAGGGTTGATCATATAAACGATAGAATCGGGCCGCCCTAGGGAAACCTATGGCGGCCTTTTTCATACGGAGGGTAAAATGCATCCAAATCCTGCCTTTCGTGGTGCGGAGCGCACGCAAAATCTAGCCTTTGTAAAAAGCCGTGGTTTTGGTGTTTTAAGTGTGAACGGGCCGCAAGGGCCATTGATGGCACACATTCCTATTGAATTGGCTGATGACGGCTCATGGGCACGCCTGCATTTAGCACGCTTCAATCCTATCGCGCGGACAGCTTTACCCCTGGACTGTGTGTTCGTAGTCTCGGGTCCTGATTGCTATGTGTCGCCCGATTTTTACCAAACGCCTGATCAGGTGCCAACGTGGAACTATATCGCCGTACATCTGCGCGGCACGCTTTACGCCGAACCGCCCGAGGAACTGGCCCCGCATCTGAACAGACTTTCAGATCATTTCGAATCAACCTTGCTGCCCAAAGCCCCTTGGACAGCCGATAAAATGTCCGAAGGCACGATGGCGGGCATGATGAAAGCGATTTTACCCTTTCGCCTCGAAATCAGCGCAATTGAGGGGACGTGGAAATTAAACCAAAATAAATCCGTCCCCGTACGTCAAGCAGCGGTAGCAGCACTGCAACAATTAGGCGGCGAAAGTGCAAAAATTGCGGCCTATATTTCTACCAAAAACTAAGACACCGCACTTTAAAACGGGATTATATCTAATGCAATTTTTCACCTCGCCCACGTCGCCGTTCGCGCGTAAAGCCCATATTTTCTTGCTTGAAACAGGCCAAGATCAAGGCACAGAGTTCATCCTTGGCTCTGGCTCACCCCTTGCGGTGGGGCAAGCCCCGATTGCCCAAAACCCCTTGGGTAAAGTGCCCGTTTTGGTGACAGACACGGGGGCGGCGCTGTTTGATAGTCGCGTGATTTGTCGCTATTTAGACGATAAGGCGCAAGCGGGCCTTTACGGAAGCGAAACGCGCCTTTGGATAAACCTAACGCTTGAGGCGATGGCCGACGGTATCATGGAAGCGGTCATCCTAACCGTTTACGAAACAAGACTGCGGCCTGAAGCGCTTTATTTTTCTGATTGGGTCGAGGGGCAACTGCAAAAGGTAGAGCGGGCGCTAGATCGTTTGGAAAATACCCATATCGGCGATCTGGGAGGGGGCCTGAGCGCGGCTCAAATCACCATAGGCGCGGCTTTGGGCTATTGTGATCTGCGCATGGCTGAACGCACATGGCGCAAAAGCCGTCCTGTCTTAGCAGATTGGTACGAAGATTTTTCCGCGCGACCTGCGATGCAAAAAACCAATCCTGCACAAATTTAGGTAAATTTTTACCCCCCACCTGCGGCGCGAGCCCTTGAAATCAAAAAAATCGGCGCTTTTTCCAGAAATTTCGTGCAATTAATGGCCCTGCGATGCTTTGTCCGCTGGACGCGGGGCATGGCATTGTCTAAAACGCGCCAAGATGGCAGCGGGTAACCGCCGCTTTGGTACCGCATGGGCCGGATCACCGGCTTACAGATGGAGAATTTGTCGTGTCCCACGCAAACGATCAAACAGGCACCCGCCGGGATTTCCTGTATTACGCCACCGCAGGCACAGGTGCAGTTGTCACAGGCGCTGCCGTATGGCCTTTGGTTAATCAAATGAACCCTTCTGCAGACACTTTGGCGCTTGCGTCGATTTTCGTGGACATCAGCGGTGTTGAAGTTGGCACCCAACTGACCATCAAATGGCAAGGCAAGCCAGTGTTCATTCGCCGCCGTAACGCCGATGAAATCGACGCCGCGCGCGCCACTGCGCTGGACGATTTGGTTGATGCAAATGCCGAAAATGCCAATAAACCTAATGCAAACGCCTCAGACGAAAACCGCTCGCTTGATGAGGCGGGCGAATGGCTCGTGATGATGGGCGTTTGTACCCACTTGGGTTGCGTGCCTATTGGTGACGGCGCAGGTGACTTTGGCGGCTGGTTCTGCCCTTGCCATGGTTCGCACTATGACAGCGCCGGCCGCATTCGCAAAGGCCCCGCACCGCGCAATCTGCCAGTGCCAGTAGCCGCGTTCCAAGACGCTTCAACGATCAAACTCGGGTAAGGAAACATCATGGCTGGAATTCCCCACGACCATTACGAGCCCCAATCAAAAGGCGCAAAATGGCTGCATTCGCGCCTGCCAATTGTTGGCTTGCTTTATGATACATTGATGATCCCCACCCCAAAGAACCTAAACTGGATGTGGATTTGGGGCATCGTTTTGACATTCTGTCTGGCAATGCAAATCATTACCGGCGTCGTGCTGGCGATGCATTATACGCCCCATGTTGACATGGCTTTTGCCTCAGTTGAACATATTATGCGAGACGTGAATGGCGGCTATATGCTGCGCTATCTGCATGCTAATGGTGCGTCATTGTTCTTTATGGCCGTTTATTTGCATATTTTTCGTAGCCTATACTACGGTAGCTACAAAGCACCGCGCGAAGTGACATGGATCATCGGCATGTTGATCTATTTGGCAATGATGGCCACTGGCTTTTTGGGCTATGTCTTGCCTTGGGGTCAAATGTCGTTCTGGGGCGCGACTGTTATCACGGGACTTTTTGGTGCGATCCCTGGTGTTGGCGAAACGCTGCAAACCTTCCTTTTGGGCGGGCCTGCACCTGACAATGCCACTTTGAACCGTTTCTTCAGCTTGCACTACTTACTGCCGTTCGTGATTGCTGGACTTGTGGCTGTGCATATCTGGGCCTTCCACACCACTGGCAACAACAATCCAACGGGTGTTGAAGTGCGCCGCGGATCAAAAGCCGAATCTGAAAAAGACACCGTGCCGTTCTGGCCCTATTTCGTCATCAAAGATCTGTTTGCTTTGGTGGTAATTTTGGCTGTGTTCTTTGCGGTGGTTGGCTTTATGCCAAACTATTTGGGCCACCCTGACAATTACATCATGGCCAACCCACTTTCGACACCTGCTCATATCGTGCCTGAATGGTATTTCTTACCTTTCTACGCAATTTTGCGGGCCTTCACGGCGGATGTTTGGATCGTGCAATTAGTACAGTTTCTAAGCGCTGGCATCATTGACGCAAAGTTCTTTGGAGTTTTGGCGATGTTTGGTGCGATTGCGGTCATGGCGCTTGTGCCTTGGCTGGATACGTCTTCAGTACGCTCAGGTCGCTACCGTCCTATGTTCAAAATGTGGTTTGCGCTTTTATGCGTTGACTTCGTGGTTTTGACTTGGGTCGGCGCAATGCCTACCACTGGGATTTACCCTTATATCTCGCTAATTGCAGCTGCCTATTGGTTTGCCTATTTCCTTGTGATCTTGCCGCTTTTGGGTGTGTTCGAAACCCCGACCGAGCAACCTGCAACGATTGAGGAAGATTTTAATAACCACAACGCCACTTCGGCCGAGTGAGAGAAAGGAACTGACTGAGATGTTTCGCAAAATCACAATCAGCGCTGTCTCTGCCTTGGTTTTGGCATCAGGTGCGGCTTTTGGCGAAGGTGCACAAACATACGTGCATGACATCGACTTCGCACATGAAGGGGTGTTTGGTAAGTTTGACAAAAACCAACTGCAACGCGGATTACAAGTCTATACCGAAGTTTGCTCAGCCTGCCATGGGATGCAATTTGTTCCCATTCGCACCCTAGCGGATGACGGTGGCCCACAGCTTCCTGAAGATCAAGTGCGCGCTTATGCAAAGCAATTCACAGTGGTTGACGCCGAAACAGGCGAAGACCGCGAAGGTTTGCCAACAGACCACTTCCCCCATTCGGGCATGGAAACAGCACCAGACCTTAGCCTTATGGCAAAGGCGCGCGCTGCTTATCACGGCCCGTATGGCACTGGCATCAGCCAATTGTTCAACGGAATCGGTGGTTCGGAATATCTTGCGTCGATATTGATTGGGTATGAAGAAGCGCCTGCTTGCGCCCCTGAAGACGTCTCAGGCTATTATAACACCGCCTTCCCAAATGGCGGCGTCCCCGAGGCGTGCAAAGATGAGCATGGCGTCTCAACGGTTCCAGGCTCTTGGATAGCAATGCCGTCCCCCTTGTCCGAGGGTCTTGTGGAATATGCCGACGGACACGAAGCTAGTGTTGAGAATATGGCCGAAGACGTCGCCTCATTCTTAACGTGGGCGGCCGAACCAAAATTGGTTGCACGTAAACAAAATGGCTTTACCGCCGTCTTTCTATTGGCCCTTTTGGCAAGCCTGCTTTACGTGACCAACAAACGCATTTGGGCTGGCGTCAAAGGCAAAAAGAAAACATCCTAAACGATAGCTTACGACCGCTCTAATAAAAACCCCGCCCTTGGGCGGGGTTTTTATTTGCCCAAATAGCTTTTCAAGATGGCTGATGGCTCAGCAAAAAACGCGCCCGTCTCTTGCGGGCACGAGGCGTGACCCTGATCTAAAAACAGCGTCAGCGTGGCGAAATCGATCGCATCTTGGGGCTGATGGGTGACGAGCAAGACCAGGGCTTGGGTTTGCGCAGCCACCTCTTGCACAAGGGTTAACATCTCTTGCTTAAGGCCTGGGCCAAGGGCGCTGAAGGGTTCATCCAGCAGCAAAATCGGACGTGCGCGCAGCAAAACCATTGCCAAGGCCGCCCGCGCGGCCTGCCCCCCCGACAAAGACCCTGGCCTGCGCGCCCCGTAAGCGCTTAGGCCCATCGGCTCTAGCGCAGCTAAAATCTTTTCCTGCTGCTCAGGCGTTTTACGCCCTTTTCCGGCCGAAAGAGCCAGCCACAAATTGTCCTCAACGCTCAGATGCGCAAAAAGATTTTGATCTTGAAACAAAAAGCTGATCGGACGCTTGGCTGGCGGCAAATTTGTCAGGTCTTGCCCCTCCCATAAGATACGTCCTGAGGTGGGGGCTAAAAATCCCCCAAGCGCGGCCAAAAGCGAAGATTTACCCGCCCCCGAGGGGCCCAAAATTGCCAATCTTTCCCCGGCGTTGGCGCTAAAAGTAGCATCCAACGAAAAGTCTGACTGTTCAAGTCGCAGATTTTCGACCTTAAGCATCTTTACCCTCCCTGCTGTCAAACAGCCAAAATAGCCCAAAACTTAGCAAAACCAGCAAAAGGGCGGCGCTAGCGGCCTCTTGCATCTTATAAGCGCCCAAAAGCCGCGCGATCATCATCGGCAACGTTGTTCCGTCAGCATTGGCAAAAAGCGTGATCACGCCCAAATCACCCATCGAAATAGCGGCTGTCACCCCCAGCGCAAAACCTATCGCAGGACGCATTCTGGGCCAAATCACGAACCGAAAAGCCGCCCAAGGCCCAAGATCATAAAGTGTCATTTGGTGGCCGTAATCCGCATACAGGCGACGCAAATCGGGCAGTAAAATCCGAAAAGCAAAGGGTAAGGACAAGAACCCATTGGTTAGGATCGTCACTGACAGAGCAGCGCGAGCGGGGCTGAAGAACGGGTGGATAATTAAGAAAAGCCCTGTCCCAAGCACAAGGGATGAGGTCGCCAAAGGCAACATTGCCACCCCCTCATAAAAGCGGCCATAACGCAGGCTCGCTTTGGCTAAGATCAGCGCAGCAAAACAGGCCAAAAAGGCTGCACAAAGCGCCACCCCTACCGAACGCGCGGCTGCAGGCCATATTACCCAAGGCAAAGATCCGATCCCGCTTAGTCCCGTATAAAAAAGTACCCCAAGCGGCAAAAGCAAAAAGACGGTAGCACAAAAGATCCCCGCGAAGTCGGCATATGCCCGCCAACCCTTTGGTGGGCCCAAGGCAAGGGCGCGATCAAGTCCGATGCCAAACCCATGTTGCATGGGCAAAAGCGCCGCAAGCCCAAGTGCGGCCAGGCAGAGGGTCGATTGTAAAAGCCCAAGTGCCGCCGCGGCCCCAAGGTTAAAGTCAAACCGCAAAGCCTGATAGATCGACAGCTCAACCGTTGTTGCGCGCGGGCCCCCACCCAATGTCAGGGCCACGGCAAAACTTGATAGGCAAATCATAAAGATAGCCATCACCGCACCTGGCGCCACCAGTCGCAGCATTGGCAGCTCAATATGCAAAAACAGCGCAGGCGGCCCAAAACCCAAAGACTGCGCTAAACGAAATCGCTCGGACGGAATAGATTGCCACCCCAAAAGCAACAGTCGAACCGCAAAGGGCATGTTCAAAAAAACATGTGCCAAAATAACGCCCATGGCTCCGTAAATAGACGGTAAGGTCAGCCCCAGCATCGCGGCACCCTGCGCCAAAAGCCCAACGCGCCCAAAGACGGACAAAAGCGCCAAGACTGCGACAATGGCAGGCAATAAAAAGGGCGCTCCCAACAGTGATATGATCGCCCCACGCCCATAAAAGCGACGCCTATAAAGCGCACGGGCCAAAGGCACGGCCAAAGCCACCGACAGGCTCGCCGATAAGGCCGCTTGCCACAACGTAAAACGCACCGCCTCTATATCAAGCGCCGTAAGGCCTTGATCAGCACGCCAGATCACGGCGGCCAAGGGCCCTATTAGTAAAAGCCCTAAAACCGCCGTAACGCCGACGAGCGTTAGCGAGACAGCGCTGCGCGCCATTCACTTAACGTCGCATCCCGCAGTGCCGATGCTTCCTTAGGGTCAAACATAAGCGAAACTTCGGGCGTGATCATCTGTTCAAACCCCGAAGGCAGGCCCGTTGGTATAGCATAGGCAGGATACATCCAGTTAGTTTGGGGGATCACCTCTTGAAAGGCGGGGCTGGTCATAAAGGTTAGAAACTGATCGGCCAGCTGGGGTTGATCGGTTGCGGCCAGTTTGCCCGCCACCTCAACTTGCATATAATGCCCTTCACTAAAGGCAGCGGCGGC
>DPZQ01000034.1 GCA_003536295.1 Rhodobacter sp.
CTGCTGTTTGCGCTGTTTCTTGCCTTAGCCGCATGGGGATGATTGAATCTAAAGGTTGCAAGCTCTATTAAAAAGTAAATTGCACATAGGCGCCGCTTTGTTTGAAAATAAAACCAAACTTTACACAAACGGTATTACCCTCCTGGCATTTTGCCTTGCGGCGGCCTTGTCAGCAGTCGTTGCGATTTACAGCGTGGCCTTTTTTGAGACCCGCATGAGTAGTGAAGTTCGCGACTTGCTGCAGCGTCAGGGGTTAGATTGGGTCAAAGTTGACGGCGACGGCATGATCACCCGCCTCCAGGGTTTGGCACCGAATGAGGCAGCGCGATTTAGAGCTATAAATCAGGCCAATCGATTGGTCGATTTTGGTCGCCTGCGTGATGAGTTAGAGATGAACACCAATGTGACATTGAATATTCCCCGCTTCTCACTTGAGATGCTGCGCAACGACGACGGCATTTCTCTTATTGGGTTGATGCCAGATCCGAAAGCCAAGGCCGAGATGCTCAAGAAAGTCATCGGTCTAAACCCCAACGGGCAGATCACAGATCTGATTGAAATAGCCCAATTTCCGGCACCCAAAGGCTGGGACAAGGCCTTGTCCTTTGGCATAACCGCACTGACGTTGTTGCCGCGCTCAAAAATATCAGTCGCCAGTAATAATGTGACCATCATAGCCATTGCTCAAAGCGGCGATGAGAAGCTACGTTTGCAAAGTGACCTTGCCGATCAAAAACCGGCCGCCTTGCAGGTTTCCATAACAATTTCTGCGCCAAGGCCCGTTATCACTCCCTTTACCTTCCGCATGAGCATCGACGAAACCGGCCCACGGATTGAGGCCTGCTCGGCCGACAGTACCAAAGCGCAAACGGCGATTTTAAAAGCGGCACAGGCGGCGGGTCTGCCAAAGAGCGAAAACTGCACCATAGGTTTGGGAGCCCCTTCGCCACGTTGGGCACAAGGGGTTATTGCAGGGATAGAGGCGGTTCGGGCCTTGGGCACGGGCACTATCACCATTTCAGATGCCGATGTCTATTTGATGGGTGATTCTAACACCCCTCCCGAAGTGTTTGAAGATGTGGAGGCCAATCTAAAGGCCAACTTACCGCCCGTCTTTTCACTGGATGCAGGCTTACCCCAAAAACCTGCTGCGGAGGACGTCGCCCAGTCGGAGTTTTCAGCGCAGCTTCGTCCCGATGGGCAGGTCCGGCTGCGCGGTTTTTTGCCAGATTTAAACTTACAGACTGCCGTCAAAAGCTATGCCCAGACGCTTTTTGGAGCACAAAATGTGTTTATGGCCAGCGAAATCGACCCCGGACTACCGCGCGGCTGGCCTGCGCAGGTATTTGCCGCCCTTAAAGCGCTAGCTTTGGTACATCATGGTCAAATCACTGTACAAGCTGACATGGTACGCATGACCGGCGTCAGCGCAAAGCCCTATGCCCGCGATAGTGTGGCGCGCATTCTGTCCGATCAACTTGGGCGAGACGGCCGATTTGAGGCCAGCGTCACCTATGACCAAGAACTTGATCCTACCGTCATTCTGCCCACCTCTGAGGCCTGCCTCACGCAGCTTGCCGACATATTGGTCAAAGATAAAATTACATTCGAGCCCGCCTCAACGGCAATTTCACCTACTGCAAGAAAAGTGCTTGATGCTTTGGCTGAAACCTTGAAAAAATGTCCTGAAATTATGCTTGAGATTGGCGGTCACACGGATGCCGTAGGTCCAGCCGAAAGTAACAGGGGCCTATCGCAAGCTCGTGCCGAAGCGGTTTTGGTGGCGCTGCAAGCGCGTCGCGCACCAGTGGCGGGTCTTAGCGCTTACGGCTACGGCGAAGATAACCCAATCGCCAACAATGCAACCGAAGCCGGGCGTGACGCCAACCGGCGCATTTCCATCACAAGACGCAAAGACGACACTGACCGCGAAAACACCGCAATCTTGGGTCTGATCAATGATGACGAGCGCCCAAGTTTTGCGCCTGCCCAAGACGCAATGCGACCCAAGCCACGCCCCTCATCTATGTAAGGTCTGATCATGAACCGCACAGAATTTACAATTGCGACAGCTGTCGTTCTTTTTATTGCCTTTGCACTGGGTTGGTTGGCCTATGCCGCCATGCACCGCTTTCGCCGCATAAAAGGATCTGATATGTCAGAGATTGACCTTTTAGCGCAATCGCTGCACTCTACTGAAGAGGCCCTAAACCATGCTGTGCAAGGCGCCAACCTCCGCGAGGCCGAGCTATTGAGCCTGAACTCGCAATCTGATGCTGAATTGCGCGCGGCCATGAATGCTCTGCGCGATGTGCGTGCAGAAAACGAAGAAATGCGTAGTTATATCGAAAAGATGCACGCCAATAACTAACTCATGCAGCCTCAACCCATCAGGGCCAAAGCCAATTTATTTTGTTTTTCAATGAGTTTTGGCAGGTCAATGCTTGTGATCTGCCCCCCTTGAACAATCTGACGCCCTTCAACAAAAAGATCGCGCACCGCCATTGGGCCACAAAGCACCAAGGCGGCCACAGGGTCCCATGCACCCGCTGCCGCCAGACCTGATAGATCCCAAACGGCAATATCGGCACGCTTTCCAACGGCGATTTGGCCGCAGTCATGGCGACCAAGCACCTGTGCACCCCCCAATGTGGCCACTTCCAACGCCTCGCGCGTAGACATAGCGTCAGCGCCAAGGGCGACACGTTGCAATAGCATGGCTTGGCGTGCCTCGGACAAAAGATGCGCGGCATCATTGCTGGCCGACCCATCCACTCCAAGGCCCACAGGCACCCCCGCGTCGCGCAAGGCCCGCAAAGGAGCTATGCCCGATCCCAAACGGCAGTTTGAACAGGGACAGTGGGCAATGCCCGTCTTGGTTCGCGCGAAAAGATCGATTTCGGTCTTGTCTAACTTCACGCAATGGGCGTGCCAAACATCATCGCCCACCCAGCCCAAATCTTGGACGTATTCGCCCGGTCTGCATCCAAATTTCGCCAATGAATAGGCAATATCTTCGTCATTCTCAGCCAAATGCGTATGAAGCATCACCCCTTTATCTCGCGCCAAAAGGGCCGCCTCGCGCATTAGATCACGGCTAACCGAAAAGGGAGAGCAAGGCGCTATGCCCACACGCAGCATTGCCCCCTCCAGCGGATCATGAAAGGCGTCGACCACACGAATGCAATCTTGCAAGATTATCTCTTCTTTTTCGACCAACGCATCGGGGGGAAGTCCACCTTGGCCTTCGCCGATACTCATGGCTCCGCGGGTCGGGTGAAAGCGTAAGCCCACCTCTTGGGCGGCAAAGATCGTATCTTCTAGCCGCGCACCGTTGGGGTAAAGATAAAGATGATCAGAACTTAGTGTGCAGCCCGATAGCGCCAACTCACATAGCCCGACGGCAGCCGATGTGAAAATCTCATCCGGGCCAAACCGCGACCAAATTGGATAAAGGGTCTTAAGCCAGCCAAACAGCAACGCATCTTGCCCGCCAGGTACAGTACGCGTAAGGCTTTGATAAAGGTGATGGTGAGTATTGACTAATCCTGGCGTCACCACACAACCGTGCGCAAAAACTACTTGGACATCAGGGGCCACAATATTTTGGCCTATTTGGGCGATGACACCATCTTTTAGTAAAAGATCACAGTCAGCCAATTCGCGCCGGGTTGGGTCCATCGTCACTATGACGCGGGCGTTTTTTATCAGAAATTTGGTCATCTGTCTTCACTCAAGCCGTACTGTTTAAGAGGTCCAAAGCGGCGGCATGAATATTGCGGTTCGCCGCAGCTAAAATACGTCCACCTCGATGGGCTGGCTGGCCTTTCCAGTCGGTCACAATGCCACCTGCTGCGGTGATAACAGCGATGGGCGCTTGCACATCATAGGCTTGTAATCCCGCCTCAACAACTAAATCAATTTGACCCGCCGCCACCATCGCATAGGCGTAGCAATCGCCGCCGTAACGTGTCAGGCGACAGGATTTGGCCAAACGATGAAAAGCCTGCCCATCAAGTTCTGAACCCACTTCAGGGAAGGTCGTCATGATTGTTGCTTCATCAAGCGGGCGCGCCGCACGGGTTTTCAAGGGTACTTCGCCCATCGGCCCTTTCACAATGGCACGCCCAAAGCCGCCTTCGAAACGCTCTTGAATGTAGGGTTGATCTATCACCCCATAAAGCGGGCCATTTTCATCAGACAGCGCGATCAAGACACCCCATGTGGGCAGACCGGCCAAAAAGGCCTTTGTGCCGTCAATAGGGTCGAGCACCCACGTCAGGCCGGATTGGCTGGCCTTGGCTTTGCGCTCCTCGCCCAAGATGCCGTCATTTGGACGTCGTTTGTCCAAAATGGCACGCATAGCATCTTCACTTTCACGATCGGCAATGGTCACGGGATCAAAGTTCCCTGAACCTTTGTTATCAGAACTGAGACCAGCACTACGAAAATGACGCAACGTGGCCAGACGAGCCGCCATTGCAAGTTCTGCGGCAACCGCAATCAGGTCCTGTTGTTCGGCTTGGCTGCACATAATTTATCCCATCAAAATTAGGCCTGCGCTTTGGGCAAGCCTGAGGGTGCTGTATCCGACAAGACGCGTGCCAAGTCAAATACTCGACGGGGTTGTAGTTCGGGAATGGAATAATAGCACCGCACCAGCACAATCGCTTTTTAGCCGGCCAAAATATCAACTGTGCGTGCAATGTGACTACTGATTATCTTCGTACAGCCCATCAAAGAATAAGCTGATGGTTACGCTCAAAGTACCTAAAATTTCTCAAAACCGCGAGGCGCCGAGACGGTTTATGCCCATTTCATATTTCGAAATTTGTTGGAATTTAATTCCAACTTTTTCAGCGATTTGCTGTTGGGTCAAACCCAACATCCAGCGAAGGTGGCGTATAGATTTTCCAAAAATGTACGTCTCCTGGGTGCTTCACAATTCACTCTTTTTAAAGCTTTGCTTATTTATATAAATAAATATTAGGGGCTGACCCAGATAACCTAAAAAGAGGTTATGATGGGAAACATGAGAAAGAGTCGTCTAAGTCCCTACAAACAAGATCGCCTCTCGGAGCATTTTGTTTCGGGATCGACAGCGCGAACTGCGGCCAGCCTTTGCGGTGTGAACCGCAAGACAGCAGCCTTTTATTTTCTCCGGCTGCGCGAAATTATCGCCTATGAACGGAAAGCTGAAAGCGAAGCTATGTTCGGTGGAGAAATCGAAGTTGATGAAAGCTACTTTGGTGGCAGGCGGAAAGGAAAACGCGGGCGCGGTGCTGCAGGCAAAATCCCTGTTTTTGGCTTATCGTTGCCTGACAGTGGTTTGTTTGCAAACCATGAGAAGGTAAAAAGGGGTGGGAAAGTTTATA
>DPZQ01000155.1 GCA_003536295.1 Rhodobacter sp.
ATCAGTGCAGGTCACGCTCCACACCACAGACGGCCAAGTCTTTATTACCTCTGTTGGAAATTTGCTTCCAGGAAGGTTTGACCCCTCACATATGGATAAAACGGGGCAATAATGGACGCGCGCGCCATAATTGCAACCCTGCGCGCAGGCGGCCAGCTGTCTGCATCAGAGCTAAATTGGTTTGCCCATGGCCTAGCAGACGGCACGGTGTCTGACGCGCAAGCGGGTGCTTTTGCTATGGCCGTTTGCTTCAATGGACTGGGGGATGAGGGCGCCGTAGCATTGACCCGCGCCATGCGCGACAGCGGCCAAACCATGTCTTGGGACTTGCCCGGCCCTGTAATTGACAAACATTCAACGGGTGGAATTGGGGATTGCACCTCACTTTTACTGGCACCTGCTTTGGCGGCTTGTGGGGCCTATGTGCCGATGATCTCAGGCAAAGGATTGGGGCATACGGGCGGCACGCTTGATAAGCTTGAATCCATTCCGGGTTTTCGCATTCATCTGAACTTGCCGCAGTTACAAAGACAAATTCGCGATGTGCATTGTGCAATCGTGGCCACAAACGAAACGATCGCCCCTGCCGATGCCCGCCTTTATGCCGTGCGCGATGTGACTGCCACAATCTCAAGCATTGATCTGATCACCGCTTCGATCTTGTCTAAAAAGTTGGCCGCAGGGTTAGAAGCGCTGGTGCTAGACGTCAAAGTCGGCTCCGGGGCTTTTATGAAGACCATGCCCGAAGCCACCGCGCTGGCCCAAGCTTTGGTAAAAGCCGCGCAAGGGGCTGGCTGTATGACAACGGCCTTTATCACCGACATGTCGCAGCCCCTTGCGACCGCCGCGGGCAACGCACTTGAGGTGATCGAAGTGATGGAGACGCTGACGGGAAGTTCTATCAATTTGGCCCTTTGGGATCTAACCATAGCCCTGGGAGGTGAGGCGCTAGCCCTAGGTGGGCTGGCCGCCGACGCAAACGACGGGGCCGCACGTATTGTAAATGCACTTGAAACAGGGGCCGCAGCCGAAGTCTTTGGTCGCATGATCGCTGCTCAAGGGGGTCCAACCGATTTTGTCGAACGTTGGCCAGACCGCTTGCCCTCGGCTCCTGTGTTGGTTGATGTGCCCTGCCTGAAATCAGGATTTATCACAGCCATCGATGGACAAGCCTTGGGTCTTGCGGTGATCGGCCTGGGCGGCGGGCGTTACCATGCAAATGATAAGATCAACCCATCCGTCGGGCTGTCTGATATGGCAGCCTTAGGTGAGGAATGCGACCCTGACGTTTCACTTTGTCAAATCCACGCAGCAAGCCTGGCCGATGCCGAAGCCGCAATTTTGGCCGTGCAAGCCGCTTTTGAAATATCAGACGCGCCACCAGTTGATCCCGAGCTTATTTATAAAAGAATAACCAAATGAAAAGACGCGCCTTTTTGATCGTAATGGATTCTGTGGGCTGTGGTGCTGCCCCTGATGCGGCTGATTTTGGAGATCTTGGATCAAATACGTTAGGCCACATAGCCCAAATCTGTGCGAATGGTGGGGCTAATCAGGGACGACAGGGGGCCCTTCATCTACCTAATTTAGCGCGCCTTGGGCTTTGGAATGCTGCAAGGCTGGCCTCAGATATGGCGCTGCCAGAAGCTGATCCTAGCCCCGCTGGCCGCTGGGGCGCGGGCATCGAACGCTCACGCGGCAAAGACACCCCGTCAGGCCATTGGGAGCTGGCGGGCGTGCCTGTGCCGTGGGATTGGACCTACTTTCCTAAAACTACTCCTTGCTTTCCCAAGGTCCTAACGGACAGGGTCCAAGCCCTTGCACAAACCGACGGTGTTTTGGGAAACTGTCACGCTTCTGGGTTAAAAATCATCGCTGACTTAGGGGCTGAGCATCTGACCACCGGCTTTCCAATTTGCTACACTTCGGCCGATTCTGTTTTTCAAATTGCCGCACATGAACAAAGCTTTGGGCTTGAGCGCCTTTTGCAGCTTTGCCGCGATATCGCGCCAAAACTGCACGCCATGAAGGTAGGGAGGGTGATTGCGCGCCCCTTTATAGGCAAGAATGGAGCCTTCACACGCAGCCCAAATCGTCGTGACTTCGCCATAAGCCCCCCTGCCCCGACCCTTTTAGATTGGGCCCAGACCAATGGACATACAACCCATGCAATAGGCAAGATCAGCGACATCTTCTCTGGGCAAGGGATAGCACAGTCTTATCACGGCAAAAATGACCGCGATCTGGCTGCGCATCTCTTAAACCTGGCAGATAGAGCCGAAGACGGCGCATTTGTCTTTGCAAACTTTGTTGAATTTGACAGTATTTACGGCCATCCTCGCGATGTAGCAGGCTATGCGCGGGCCTTGGAGTGGTTTGACCAGATTGTGGGCCATTTTTTGGCAAAACTGCGGCGCGGCGATCTGGCAATATTTACGGCAGACCATGGCAATGACCCCAGCTTCAAAGGGACGGACCATACGCGCGAACATGTGCCCGTTTTAGTGGCAGGGGCCGGTGCAGGCGAAATTGGTCTTTGCGCCTTTCAAGATGTTGCATCCTCAATTGCGGGGCATTTAAAATTAGACATGCAAGGGGCGGGTCAAAGTTTTTTAAAGTGACGAGCACGTTTAGGTAAGTCTTTTGTGACTTTGCAAAATATGATTAAATGAAAATAATAAGTTGACCCACTCTTTATGTGGGCCAAAGACACGCAAGCGAATTAATTGGAGCCATGATGACCCATTCCCCACAAACACCTCATTTGACCGTGGTGCAACACCCACTGGTTCAGCACAAACTAACCATTATGCGTGACAAATCCACACCCACACCCCTTTTTCGCCAACTGTTGCGAGAAATCAGTCTTTTACTGGCTTATGAGGTCACACGGGAACTTGATATGACCACGACCCAAATCGAAACGCCGCTGCAAATGATGCAAGCCCCAACGCTTGATGGTAAAAAACTGGCGTTAGTGTCGATCTTGAGGGCAGGTAATGGACTGTTAGACGGAATATTAGAGTTGATCCCCGCTGCGCGAGTGGGCTTTGTCGGGCTTTATCGCGATCCTGACACCTTAAAACCCGTGCAATATTACTGCAAATTACCCGACATGTTAGAGGCACGTGCAGCAATCGTTGTCGACCCTATGTTGGCAACAGGCAACTCATCCGTCGCGGCGATTGATCTTTTGAAAGAAAAAGGAGCGCAAAATATAAGGTTTTTATGTTTACTTGCCGCACCAGAAGGTGTCGCACGAATGCAAGCGGCGCATCCCGACGTGCCCATTGTGACCGCCGCACTTGATAGCCACTTAAACGATCACGGATATATCGTGCCGGGGCTTGGCGATGCGGGCGACAGAATGTATGGAACTAAATGACAACCAGAAGGGTTAGTGACAATGACGCTTAGATTTGGATTAACAGGTTTTTCGGCGTTGATGTTGGCCAGCATAACAATGTCAGGCGTAAATGTCGGCCCAGCCCAAAGCCAAACGATAAAGGCAGCACCTTCAGAATGGCCTAATCCAAAGTATCGCGGTGGCATCTATGTTGACACCACAGGCTGCGTTTACCTGCGCGCCCTAACAGCCGCTGGCCTTACATGGGAACCGCGCCTGACCCCCGATGACATCCATATGTGCGGCTATAGCCCAACAGGATCCGCCGCGATGCCCTTTGCGCAAGCGCCTAAAGTGGCAACGTCTGAACCACCCCGTCCCCAACAAGTAACCCAAGCTCTACCCGATACCCCATTATCCACCCAACCAGAGCCCAAACCCGCGCCAGAGGTTGTAGCTAAACCTGCAAAACAGGCCAACACTTCGGTTACCGTCACTGCAACACCGGTTGAGCCTCCCGCCGCCACTCAGGTCATTACAAACGAAGCATCAAAAGAAAAAACCCCCACGGCCAGCGCTCTTAAAAAAAACTCTGACCAGGGAACTGCGGGTCTTTATGTACAAATCGCCCTTTTTGCTCAACCTGAAAATACTACAAAAACAGTGTCTAAACTTACGAAAATAGGCCTTCCCATCCAAACGCGCCAGGTCACCCTGAACGAAAAACGGTTCACCAATGTTGTGGCTGGTCCCTTTACACAACGCGCAGAGGCGAATGAAGCTCTAAGCACTATTCAACAACAGGGTTTTAAAGACGCCTATTTGCGATAATTACTCGGCGCATATATCTTGCAGGCTGATCCATTCCCCATCGCTTAGAATTGTGCGCCCCGACCCTTCAGGGAAAGGGTCGTAGCTGCGTAAATAAAGCGCAGTCTGGCCCGCCTCTTCTTGAGCTTGGGCATAGGGGGCGGTTGAAATCTCGGCATTTTTAAAGAGTGCAATCAGGGCAGCATCCTCAACCTTGGGATGAGGTGTCCGTAGGACCACCTCTCCATAACCCCAGACCGACTTTGGTGGTAATTTACTGGTAGTCAAAAGTTTAAAACTTGGCAGCACGCCAGCATAATGCAGAAGCTCTTCCAAAGGATCTTGAGTAGGTATTTTTGCAAATTCGGCTAACAAAAATCCTGCAAAGGCCTCAGGCCCAATACTTTTTTCCAACAAATTTTGATTCACAACAAACAAGGGACCAGGCAGGGTGATGATCGTGTTTGCAGTCGAACGCACCACCAACAAACGTGCCTGTTCCTTAGCAAAAAGACGCCTCATCAACACTTTAGTTGCCTCAAGCCCCAATTCTGTCGCGCAAGACGAGCCTGTCAGCCGAGCCAAATCCATAAAAGCCAGCGCCCCGATGTCGCGGCGCACCGAAGGCGGTACCACCGATGCCGTATGTGCCGTCAAAATGGCTGGGCCCGCAAACAAGCCAAGCCCCACAATCGCTGCTGTTACGGCTCCAACCACATAACCGCGCAACCGACCCGGTTTGGGACGCGATTGGCTCATCCGATCGATCAGGCCCGTCAAGCGCACAGAAATGGAACCCGGGATCAGTTCAAGACTTTCATCCTCTTGTTCGCTGGGAGCGAGCACCACCACATCGCTTGCAGATTTGCGCCGAACCAGCGCGTCTAAAGCCCAATGCGCGAGTGCTATTTCGCTACGTGGGTCTAGTAAAACAAGACTACGCCCCTGCACAACAAGCACAACGTCGCGCGCAGGGGCGTCGCCCCCCTCGCGCCACAGCGCATAGGCGAAGTTTTCCTGATTTTCATGTTCAGCCACCATGGACAAATGGGCCTTGACCTGAGAGATATCTTCAAACATTAGCTCAGCAAGCTAACCTTAACAATCACTCAATATCCTAATCCCTGAGAGCTCAGATGAATTTCAACCCTGCTGCGCCGCGAGATCATATGCTTTTGTCGTTCGGGGCTATTTTATGTTATGCCTTCTCAGTCACATATGTTGACAACTATGTACGTGTCCTGGCCGAGGAGGGCAGCCTATGGCAATTTCACGCCATGCGGTCGGCTTTGTCTCTGGTGATCATGTGGGCCCTTGCGCTTTTGTTTTCTAAAAGCCTCAGGCCCAAAAATATCCGTGCGGTAGCGTTGCGCAGCTTGCTGCATGGCGGGGCTATCATGATTTATTTTGGGGCCTTGGCCTTTTTACCGGTGGCCCAAGTGGCAGCGGGGCTTTTTACGGCCCCTATTTTTGTTCTATTGATCCAACGTTGGGCGTTTAATGCAAAAATCGCGCCTTTGCAAATTCTGGCGGTTGCGGTTGGCTTTTGTGGTGTTGTCATGGTGCTTGGCCCAGAGGTGATGCAAGGCACGAGTTTAGCCGCCCTTTTACCAATTTTAGCGGCGGTGCTATATGCAATAGGCAATATCACCACGCGGCGCAACTGCGGCCCGGAAACGGCTTGGGCGATGCTTACAGGATTTTTTATCGCCATAGGAATGATGGGCCTGACGGTTATGCTGATACTAACTGCCATCGGTTCTGAGGTTGCCCCAGGCCCCCAAGGCTTTATTGCGCGAGGTGCCGTATGGCCAGACGCAACCTTTTTGTTTTGGATCTTTATGCAGGCAGTTTTTTCAATTTTTGGCGTCGGCATGATGATCCAAGCCTACCGTCTAGCCGAAGCCAGCCGTGTCTCGGTGTTTGAATATGTATTGCTGCCCGTCTCAGCCTTTTGGGGCTATATACTTTGGGGGCAGCTTTTAAGCTGGGTCGCGATCATGGGTATGATCTTGATCGCGATCTCAGGTCTCTTAATTAGCCTATTTCGCCCAATACAGGCCTAAGGTTTGCCGTCAATCGCAGTGCGCCAATGGCGGCGACACAAGGACAAATAGGTTTCATTACCCCCAATCAGCACCTGTTCACCGTCGCGCAAAGGAGTGCCATCGGGTCCATTGCGCACCACCATAGTGGCTTTTTTACCGCACGCACAAATGGTTCGCACTTCGCGCATTTCATCGGCCCAAGCCAAAAGTGCGGCAGAACCTGGGAACAAATCGCCGCGAAAATCAACGCGCAGCCCGTAGCACATAATAGGCACACCAAGGTCATCAACCGAGCAGGCTAATTGCCAGACCTGCTCTTTGGTTAAAAACTGCGCCTCGTCAAAAAAAACGCACGCCACTTTTTCCATGGCAAAGCGGCTTTTTAATTTTGCAAATAAATCATCATCAGGGGAGAATGTATCCGCATCTTGCCCAATGCCAATACGACTGGCAATTCGCGCTTGACCGGCGCGATTGTCAAACTGAGCGGTCAGCAAATATGTCTGCATCCCACCTTCGCGGTAGTTATGCGACGCTTGCAAAAGCGCGGTCGATTTTCCCGCATTCATCGTTGAATAATGGAAATAAAGTTTGGCCATGGGATGAAATACCCAAGGCCAAACAAAGCTGCAAGCCCCATTTTGGCGAACTTATTATTTCACCGCACCACTGCGGCCCTGATTGGGTCGACCGCCTGATGGTTTTCGCGGTGTGGCCATACCGCCTGCATGCGCAGGGCGACCACCTACAAATTTTGCCTTTAAGGGGCGCGCTGCCGGGCGATCTGTCGCAGAAACAGCAGGCCCCGCATCAGACGACGATCCGAAAGCCCGCCCACCACTTGATTTTTGAACCTGACCCGTGCGGCGTGGGTTTGCCCCACCTGGCTTTCCAGCACCACCACGGCCCCCTTGAGGTTTTTTGGCAGGGATCATATCCATCGCCCAAGGCGCTCCGCCCAATACTGGAATTTTTGTTTTTAACAATTTTTCGATGGCTTGCAGCTCTTCCATCTCAGCCGGGGCACAAAATGCTATGGCCGTACCGTCCGCACCAGCGCGTGCAGTCCGGCCTATACGGTGGACATAATTTTCAGGCACATTGGGCATATCATAATTATAAACATGGCGCACCGATGAAATATCAATGCCACGCGCCGCAACATCTGTTGCAACCAAAACATCTAAATCGCCTGCGCGAAACTCATTCAGTGTGCGTTCACGTTGATTTTGGCTTTTGTTCCCATGGATAGATCCAGCACGAATGCCCCATGTGTTTAAAAGTTTCATCAGCTTTTCTGAGCCATGCTTGGTGCGGCCAAACACCAAAGCGGCTTCGCTGGGGTGTTGCTTGATATACGTTTCAAGCAACCGCGCTTTATCACCTTGGGGCGTGTAATAAACACCTTGGACGATTTTCTCGATCGGTTTGCCTGGTGGGGCTACTTGCACTTTAATTGGATCACGCAAATAAGTTTGGGCCAAATCTTCGATCAATTTTGGCATCGTAGCCGAGAAAAGCATCGTTTGGCGCTTAAGTGGAATATGGCGAGCAATTTTACGCAGCGCATGAATAAATCCCATGTCTAGCATCTGGTCAGCCTCATCCAGAACCAAATAGCCACATTGCTCAAGGCTTAGCGCGTTACGGTCAAGCAGGTCGATCAAACGACCAGGGGTTGCCACCAACACGTCCGAGCCGCGGGCAAGACGTTCGGTCTGGCGAAACAGCGACGCGCCGCCTGTGACTGTCGTCACTTTAACGGGAGTGCCTTTGGTGAAAACCTCTAAGTTGGCTGATATTTGGTTCACCAATTCGCGGGTAGGCGCCATGATCAAGGCCCGCACATTGCGCGGCCCAGGTGGGTGGCCAATATCGAGCAAACGGTGCAGTAAAGGCAGGCCAAATGCCGCCGTTTTACCCGTGCCTGTTTGTGCAAGGCCCATCAGATCGCGCCCTGCCATGATCAGCGGGATAGCTTGGGTTTGAATGGGGGTTGGGTTGGTATAGCCAGCCAAGGCAAGACCTTTGGTCAGCTTTTCGCTCAGACCAAGTTCTGCAAATGTCGTCATAATTTATCCAATCAATAGGTATAGCCCCCGCTCATGCGGGGGTTTGGCCCGTAGGGCCGAGCAAGAGAAGCGACAAGCCCCTGACGCAAAAGGCCGAATGCCACACGCGCCGATCTGGTCGCGGTGCCCCTGCGTGACGATGGGAACCTAAGGTAAACCTACCCTTGAGCCAATAAGGCAGCTGCTCACGCGGCAGCGGATATAGGTTAAGCGCCTAGTGAGGCCTTTTACCCTGCAAGTCAAGCCTGATTAAAAAAGCGCGCGACGTAAACTGCCTATTGCAATGTGCGCACGCCAAAGCCTTCCCCACGCGCCTTCATCGCAGCTACAGCCGCGATAGAGGCCGCAACCGTGGTGAAATAGGGAATCTTATCCATCAAGGCCACGCGGCGAATGTCGCGGCTGTCAGCCACTGCCTGCGCACCCTCGGTCGTGTTTAATACAAGAGCCACATCACCATTTTTAAGCATATCGGCAATATTTGGACGCCCTTCATAGACTTTATTCACAGTGGTTGAGACTACACCCGCTTGCGCCAAAAATACCGCAGTGCCTTTGGTGGCCACAATCTTAAAACCCATCTCGATCAAATCCTTGGCCGCATCACTTAGGGCCTTAGTTTTATCCATATCTTTGATCGACAAAAAGACTGTGCCTTCTAAGGGCAAGATAGTGCCTGCTCCCATTTGCGCCTTTAAAAAGGCCAGCGCAAAGGTCCGATCCCACCCCATGACTTCGCCAGTCGAGCGCATCTCTGGCCCCAAAACAGGATCAACACCAGGGAAGCGGGCAAAGGGCAACACCGCCTCTTTAACCGAGAACCAAGGCGTGATCGGGTCGGCCAAAGTATTGGCATCGGCCAAGGGCAAGGCCGTGTCTGGCCCCGTGTCACTGGCATATGCCGCACGCAATGGAAAATTGGACATAGGTTCACCCGCCATCAAGCGCGCGGCGATGCTGGCAATGGCACTGTCGGTAGCTTTGGCTACAAAGGGCACAGT